>JBOGJW010000094.1:0-15613 GCA_050745245.1 Terriglobia bacterium
CGCGGCTGCTCGTAAATCTCCTTGAGCATGAAATCGCGGAATCCGCCCTTTTCCGCCAGAACCGGCTCCCAGGTGACGTGCTGCACGCGGCGCGAGACCTGGTGGCCGTCAAAATCGGTTAGCTTGACGCCATTCGGGGTCAGGACCGCGAGATTTCCGTCGGCGAGAAAGAAGAGGTCGCGCGTGTGATAGACAATCGCGGGAACGTCGCTGGCCGCGAAATATTCGTCTTTCCCAAGACCGATCACCGCCGGCGGGCCCTGGCGCACCACTACGATCTTGTCCGGGTCCTGCGGCGAGATGATGGCCAGCGCGAAGGCGCCGGTGAGCCGCCGCACGGCCGCGCGCACGGCTTCCTCCAGGTTTGGAGGCTTTCCATCGACTCTCAGATATTTTTCGACCAGGTGGGCGATGACTTCGGTGTCCGTTTCGGTGATGATTTTGTGGTTCTCGCCCACCAGCTCGCGCTTCAGGTCCTCGTAATTCTCGATGATGCCGTTGTGCACCACCACCACCGAGCCGTGGCAGTCGCGGAGCGGATGCGCGTTTTCCTCCGTGGGCCGTCCATGCGTCGCCCAGCGGGTGTGCCCGATGCCGTAGGAGCCGTCCACCGGGCTCAGGCGGATCACTTCCTCAAGGTTGCGGAGTTTGCCCGTAGCCCGGCGGATCTGCAAGACGCCGTCTTTAATCACCGCGAGCCCCGCCGAATCGTAGCCTCGGTATTGCAGACGGCTCAATCCCTCCAGCAGCAGCGGCACAACGCGCTTGTTGCCGATGTATCCGATGATTCCTGACATTAGCTTATGTTTGATTATAACAGGGCGGCCGCGCACGGCCCGGTGCGCCCCCGCAAACGCCGCAATGGTTGCTAATTACAAGGCAACAGATTAGGCTACAGCACTAGCTGGTTTCACGTCGAGATGCGGCAGGTACGGGAGGGCGTCGCTTATCGGGTCAAGTTTTCGAGCGCCCAGACGTTGCTGCTGGAGCTCTCCTGGAAGAACGCCAAATGACGCCCATCGGGCGACGGTACGGCCCAGGGCGTAAACTCGCTGAGCGCGCGCAGCAGCACGCGCGAGCGCCCGGCGGTTGAGGCGTAGATCAGCGCCCACTGCGCTCCCGACTGCGTGGTCAGGAACCAGCCCTTGCCGTCCGCTGCCCAGCGGATTGAATGGAGATCGGACCAGCCGTTCAGAACCACGTCAGGCTCAGCCTTCGCCGCGCCGGTGTTCGATGGAGGGCGAGCGAGGGAAAGGACGTGGATGCGGGCGTGTTCCGGGTTGAAGCGAATCCAGGCCAAACGTGAGCCGTCGGGCGAGAGGCACCAGTCGACGGGGGATTTGGGATCGAAGTCGAGCTGAATGAGGTCACGACGCCCCTGCTCAAAGCCCTTTGCGGGGTCAAACGCCCTGAAGACAATGCTGCTTCCCTGCCTTTGGGCGAGCACGCAAGGCGCGCCCGCAACGCGCGGGCAATGGAATCGCAAGCCCCATCCGGCGATCCCCTGGGCCCTTAAGACAATTTGAGAAACGCCGCCGGTGACGGGCACTCGCATGATGCTCGCCGCCAGCGGGTCCGCGAGGTTTTTGGGCTGATCGAGATAGAGCAGCCACGCGCCGTCCGGGCTTAACTGAGGGACGTACTCATCGTCGGGCCCTGGGGCGACGCGCTGTTCCGCCGCCTGGTCGAGCGCCTGCTTGAAAAGCTCCCACCTGCCTTGGCGGCCGGAATCGAAGTAAACCGCTTTGCCATCGCGCGTCCAGGCGTGGGGATAATCATCCCTGCCCGTGCCGAAGGTGAGGCGGCGAAGGTTCGAAAGGCCCAGCCCCGCGCCGTCGAGTTCGGCCACGTAGACGCTTCGCTGCGTAACATCCATCCTGAAGACAAGAAGCCGGCCGCTGCCGGTGATGCTGAGGTCCGTCATAGGCTGCGCGAAAGCAGCGATCTCGACTGGCCGGCCCACGGCCTTGGCCGTGGCGCGGTCGGTCGCGGTTTCGAACAGGTCGACGCCGTAGTAGGTGGGCAGGTTCTCTCCTTTCAGCTTCGAGTAGACGATCCGGCCGCCCGGCAGGCTTGCCGCCCCGTCCCCGAGGTCCTTCTCCGAAAGCACGTTGGACGTTTTGCCGCTGGCGAGGTCGTAGGACTCAATTTCCCCCTGGTTTTCGCGGCTGTCAGCGGACCAGGTTTGCCGGACGAAGAACATTCTCCGCGCGTCGTGCGACCAGAAGACGCTTCCGAAGATCGTCCCCGGGCGCCCGCGGGCGACATCGCGGGCTTCCCACACGCCGGCCCGCATCAAGCCTATCACCGGCGACGGTCCGGCGCGCCGCACCACCGCGATCTCCGAGCCGTCCGGCGACACCGCGCCGCGTGGGTAGGCGCCGATCTTCACTGCGGCGCCGGCGCCGATGATCGGCACGATCCAGAGGCTTGGCGAGGTATCGTGCGGGCTCGATCCGCCCAACAGCAGCTCGGCGCTGTCCGGAAACCAACTGAGGCCGGAAGCCTGGAAATGGCGTTCGGGAAGCTGGAGGGTGTGCGTCTCGCCCGTCGCAATCACTTGAACAAAAAGCCCGGCGGGGTTGGCGTAGGCGATGAACTTCCCGCCCGTCGAGACAGCCGATGCGGTGACGGCCATCTCAGGGGCAAAGCTCGTCAGCCGGACTTCCTTCATCTGCGCCGCCGGCACAGGCGAGCGGCGGAAAAAGAACTTTCCGGCGAGCACAGCGAGAATCACCAGCGCCGCAATGAGCCCGGCGAGGAATCCGTAACGGTGTAAGTTGGAGCCGCGAGCGGGGGGCATCGGGGCGCCGGGGACTGGCGTTTCGCCCGCCGGGGATACCGCCGGCTCGCGCTTCGGCAAGGCGATCAATTCCGGGCGCGAGGGCTGCCGGGCCAGCGCTGCGGCAAGCTGACCCCTGCCCGGCTCGAAGGGGACTTCCGGCGCTTCAGCCCTCTCCGCCGGCGCGCGGGGCCGAACCGTCTCGAAGACCGAAGAAACCGATGGGGCGCCGCCTGATGCTCCCTCGATAGCTCGCACGTCGGCGTTGAACCGGTAGCCCTTGCGCGGCACGGTTTCGATATAAGGGCGGCCCGGCGACAGCTCTCCGAGAGCTTTCCTGAGCAAAGAAATGTTAACGGTGAGGTTGGCGTCCTCCACAAAGCTGTCCGGCCAAATGGCGGACATCAGCTCGCCCCGGGTTACGAGGCGGCGGGTATTTTGAATAAGGTAAACCAAGGTTTCAAAGGCTTTAGGAGGGAGGTGGACATGTTTTTCGTCGCGGAGCAGCCGCAGGTTGTCCGGCTCAATCCTGAAAGGGCCGAAGACAAACTGCTTTGGCTGCATACTCATACACGCCTTTAGATGGCCTTTAGAAATTTCCTAGAGATTTCCAAGCAGTTCCCAAGGACACCCCTTTGTCCTGCCGGGTATTGTTCACGAGGATGTTTACGGGGGACCCGGCGTTGTTTGTGGAATTAACAATTCTATCTCACGGAAAATGCATCGGCAACGGCGGTGCGCCGCCGCGGAAGAAGTACAAAAATGCGGCTGCCAGGTCGGCGCGGCGAATCGCAATATCGTGCCAACATGCAGCGTAGCGCAGACCTCCGCTTTTGAGGTCTGCGGTCTTTGTTAACCCCCGGCGGAAGGCCGTGGACCTTGAGAAATGCAGATCCGCGCGACTCGAAACGCCGGGCTTTGATCATCGAGGCGTTAAGCCGCCCGGGAGGGCGGCGCGCACCCACTTCAGCGAAAAATTCCAGAAGGAGGAATCTCAAATGAAAAAGTACATCGCCCTTATTGCCGGGCTGGCGGTTGCGTTTTGGACCGCCGCGCCCGTCATGGCCAGCAGCATGATGGCCGACGGGTACACGTTCACGGAGGTCAACTATCCCGGCGACACCTTCACTCAACTGCTCGGGATCAACAATTCCAACGAGATCGCCGGCTACCACGGCAGCGGCCTGGACGCGGCTCATCCGAACAAGGGCTTCACACTGACAGTAACCGGCGGCACCAATAACTTCACCAGCGAGAACTTCCCCGGTTCCGTGCAAACCCAGGTGATCGGCATCAATAACCACGGCAACGCGGACGGGTTCTACATCGATACCGCCGGCCAGAACCACGGCTTCACGGATATCGGCGGAACCTTCACAACCGTGGACGCTCCCGGCACCACATTCAACCAACTCCTGGGCCTGAATGACCTGAACACGGCGGCGGGCTTCGATACCGATTCCGCCGGAAACGCCCACGGCTATACGGTCGACGGCGGAATCTTCACGTTCCTGGCGAGTGCAAATCCGGCCCTTGCAACCAACAGCACCGCGACGGGCGTGAACAACACCGGCGAGGTTACCGGGTTTTACACCGGAACTGATGGCAACACTCATGCCTTCCTGCTGAACGGCTCAGCGCTCACGACGCTGGATTTCCCGGGCGCCTCAGCCACCATGGCCTTCGGTCTTAACAACAACGGGCAAGTCGTGGGGCAGTACGTCGATGCCAGCGATATCCCTCACGGATTTGTCTTTTCAAATGGCACCTGGCAGACGATTGACGATCCGTTTGGCGACGGTCCTCCGTTAGTCAACGGCATCGATAATCAGGGCGACATCGTCGGCTTCTATACCACATCCTCAACGGTCAACGTGGGATTCATCGGCGTCCCCACGCCCGAGCCGGCAAGCCTGTTGCTGATGGGCACGGGCCTGCTAGGCTTGGCGTTCCTGCTTCGCCGGCGGTCCAATTTTGGATTTTAGATTTGTGATTTTGGATTGAGCGGTGGCCACGGCGAATTCGCTTTTTGAATTCGTCGTGGGTTGTAGGGGGCGGAGCTTGCTGCCTCCCGAAAGGCTCACGGCGAGGAAAAACGTCGCCGTGGCTGCCCCAAACACCCGCCACGCTGTACGTGTGTTTCATCGCGAAATTTGGACATAGGAGGTCTTTAGAATGAGAACAAAGATTTTGCTTATCCTGACCGTAATCCTCGTAGCTGCCGGCCTCTGCACGCCGGCGCTGCGCGCGGACCAGATTTTCTTTGCGAATCTGTCCGGCGCGCAGGATGTTCCACCTACTACTTCAACGGCAACCGGGTTCGCTACAGTGGACCTTAACAGCCTCCAGACAATGTTCAGCGTCGACCTGAGCTTCAGCGGCCTGGAAGGGCCGGCAACGGCGGCGCACATTCACGGTCCTGCCCTGCCGGGTTCTAACTCCGGCGTATTGTTCCCGTTCACTGGCGTTCCCAACGCCGTCGCCGGGAGCATTCCGACCCAGGCGTTTACTATTACTCCCACGGAGCTGGGTTACCTCGAATCAGGACAGCTGTACGTCAACGTTCACAGCACCGTCTTCCCTGACGGAGAAATCCGTGGCCAGCTTGAGGCTACGCCGGAACCGGCCAGCCTGCTGCTGATGGGCACCGGGCTGCTGGGCTTGGCGATGCTCCTGCGGCGGCGGAATCTCGCCGTTCGCGGGTAGCGGGTTGATAGCCATGATGAATTCGGTTTTCAAATTCGTCGTGGATTCGCGAAAAGCGGAGTAGTTTTTATTCAAGGCCCAACGGAAAAACCGCGGACCTGAAAAACGCAGGTCCGCGCTACTCCGCTGAGTTACCGTCCGCTCCAGCGCGGCGGTCGCTTCTCCAGAAAGGCGCTGAGCCCTTCGCTAAAATCGGCGGTCTGCCGGATGCCGACGCTGGCGTTAACCGCGAGGCCAAGATCGCGATCGAGATCGGTCTGCGATAGGTCCGCAATAAGCCGCTTGCTGAAGCGCAGGCTCGTGGGACTCGCGCCGAGCAAACCCTCCGCAATCTCGTGGGCGCGCTCAAGCAGCTTTTCGGACGGCACGATCTCGTTTACCAGCCCCAAGTCCCTTGCCTCCTCGGCGGTGAAGATTCGCCCGGTCAGCAGCAGGTCGCGCGCGCGCTTCTCGCCGATCTGCCGCACCAGGAATACGGTGACGAACGCGGGCATGAATCCCACGCGCACTTCGGTGAAGCCGAAGCGCGCCTCGGGCGCGGCCAGCGTAATGTCGCACAGCGTGGCAATGCCACAGCCTCCCGCCACCGCGGCGCCATTTACGACGGCGATGACCGGCTTGGGAAAAGCGTAAATTCGCCGGAAGAGCGCGGCGATGGCGCGGGCGCTCTCGATCTGCGCGTCCGATGACTGCGACGCAATCTCCCGCAGCGCCGCAAGATCCATTCCCGCGCAGAATGCTTTCCCGGCCCCGGTAATCATCAGGACGCGCGCTGCGCCGGCCTCCGCCTCGTCGAGCGCCGCGCCGAGCTCCGCCATCATCTCCGAAGAGAGAGCGTTGCGCTTCTCCGGACGATTCAGCGTCAGCGTGGCGATGCCGCCATCGTGCTCGAGCTTGAGAGTAGTATAGGGCATCATGATTCCGCGTATTTCCGCCGCAGCTCCCCGGTGGCGTCGAGGGCGGCTGCCAGCGCGGAGGCTTCGATGCCTGTCGCCGCGTCGCGGGCGGCGAGAGCGCTTACAATCGACTCGGTGGGCAGATTGCCCACCAGCGCGTCGCCGGTGAACGGACAGCCGCCCAGTCCTGTGAGCGCGCCGTCGAAGCGCCGGCACCCTTCCTCAAACGCCGCGAGCACCTTTTCCGGCGCCTCCTCTTTACGGCTGTGCAGGTGAATTCCCAGCTCGATTTCCGCGGCAAAGGCCTTCACTTCTCGAAACAGCTCGCGCACCTGTTCCGCCTGCGACACTCCGGCGGTGTCGGCCAGGGAGACGGCTTTCACACCGGCGGCCTTGAGCCACTCGACGGCCTCGGCGGTCACTCCGGGGCTCCAGGGTTCGCCGAACGGATTTCCGAACGCCATCGAGATGTAAACAACCAATTTTTTGCTGGAGCGGCGCGCCGCTTCCTCGAGATTCTTCACCATCTGGCGCGATTCCGATTGCGACATGTTCGCGTTCTGCCGCCGGAAGTTGGCCGAAACCGAGTACGGATACCCAAGGGTTGTGACGCCCGATGCGGCCAGCGCCCGCTTCAGCCCCTGCTCGTTGACGACGATTCCGATGATCTCGGCCGCCGGCGCTGTTTCCCGCTCCGAGAGCGGGCCGGAATGCCCGTTGCCGCGGACGGGCAGCAGCCCGAGCTCGCTGAGGCCGCGAAGCACGTCCTCGCTGTCCGCCATCTGCGGCACGTACTTCGGCGCGACGAAGCTCACCGCGTCAAGCGTGCGAAACCCCGCCTGGATGAGCTTGCGCAGGTAATCTACCTTCGCTTCCGTCGGAATGATCTTCTGCAGCCCCTGCCACGCATCCCGCGGGCACTCGACGATGGTGACGCTTTCCATAGTTCTTTTCTTTTGTAAAACACGATTTACGCTGCGGTTTTCCATTATGATTCACGGGAGCCCGCGCGAGCAAGAAGCCATGCGTGTCCTTTCGGGGGAGTAGAGGCGGCTTTACGCCGCCACTCTTGGGATAGCGGGATACACCCGCCGCTACATTCGCGTCCCGAAACTGAGGCATTACGCTTAGTTCTATGTTTGAATTGACACTTGTGTTGGCAGTGTAGTATAAGTTCGCGTATCGGGAATTCCGCATTCAGCGTTAGGCAAAATGAGGTTGCAACATGAGCCGTAATCTATGCCGACTCGCCATCGCAATCTGTATTGGCGTCCTTTGCTTCGCGCCGGGGGCCATCGCCCAAACCACCTTTGGTTCCATCACAGGCACAGTATTAGACCCCAGCGGGGCCGTCGTGCCCGGCGCGGCAATCGCGGTGATTGACGAGGGCACGGGCGCCGCCCGGCGCACTTCGACGGGCTCGACGGGGGTCTTCAACGTGCCGGACCTGGACGTCGGGTCGTACCACATCAGCGTCGCAGCCAGGGGATTTGCGACCTACGAGCGCGGCGGACTGAACCTGAGCGCCCATCAGGTAATCAACCTCAATATCTCGTTGGCGCTCGCCTCGACAGCGACGGTGACACAGGTGACGGCCGCGGCACCCGTGATCGACACCTCTAACGCCACGCTTTCCGGGGTCGTCACCGGCAAGAGCATGGAACAACTGGCGCTGGTTTCCAGGCACCACGCCGACGCTGGCTTCTACGATTTCATGCTCCTGAATACCGGCGCCGCCCAGGTGCCTGACAACGGGGCTGGAGCAACCGTTAATGGAGTTAACCAGGCCTCCGGCCAGACAGTCGCCATTGACGGCATCGCGCTGATGCGAAACACCAGCGGCTACGGAGCAGGCGAGGAGCAGCCGGGCTTTGACGCGGTACAGGAGCTCAATATGATCACGAGCAACGCGCCGGCGGAGTTCGCGTCGCCCGTGGCGACCACAGAGGTGACCAAGGGCGGCACCAATCAGTTCCATGGGGCTGTTTTCGAAGCCTATAACGGGAACGCATTGGACACCCGCAATTTCTTTAGCCCCAGCATCCCGGCGGTTGTTTACAACGATTTTGGGGCGAATCTCGGCGGGCCTATCCAGAAGGACAAGACGTTCTTCTTTTTCAGCTACGAAGGTTCGCGCACGGGAAGCAAGCAACTGCTGCTGGCCGATGCGCCGCTCCCCGCCTGGAGGAACGGCGACCTGAGCAGCTTGTTGAGTCAGGGAATCACGCTTACGAATCCCGCAACCGGCGCGCCGTTTCCAAACAACGTGATTCCATCTGCTCTAATCAGTCCCGTATCCCAGAAGATCAACAATCTCTATCCGCTCCCGAATTTCGGCCCGCCTGGCCTGCTGTCAAACAACTACCGGCAGAATTTTCCCGGTGTCGGCACCACCGTCTGGGACGTCTACGACGGCCGCGTTGATCACAACTTCAGTTCTCACGATACGATCTTCGTCCGCTTCGACACGCGCAGAGTACCCCAGACGTATACGAATGTGGTGCCGAGCATCGGCCACGAATTCCAGGTCCGCAACGGGCTCAGCTCAGTGTTTTCCTGGACGCATATATTCACGCCAACCGTGGTGAATGAGTTCCGGGCGGGCTATGTGCGCGGGCGCAATCTCTATTATCCTTACACCGTCGGCAGCAGTATCATTCAGCAGGTTGGGATTCATGGTGTCACGACGGCCGGCGTCCACAACGTCCCGATCTTCGACATTACGGGAGTCACTCCGATCGACATGGACGGCGCGTGCGATCAATACGAAGATCACCTCGAGCAAAATTACGAATACATCGACAACCTGATCTGGACGGCGGGGCGGCACTCCATGAAATTCGGTTTCAGCGCCGTCCACGATCAGGTCTACGGCGCGAAGATATCATCCAATGTTTACGGCCAGTACAGCTTCACCGGCGTGTACACGGGTTTTGGTTACGGGGATTTCCTGCTCGGCATTCCTCAGACCACTACGCTCAGCATTCCGACTCCCTACAATTATATTCGCGGCACGGTTTGGGGCCTGTATGCGCAAGACGAATTCAAGGTGAATCCGCGACTGAGTTTAAGCTACGGATTGCGCTGGGACCTGCTGCCGCCCTACCAGGATAAGAACGGCTAGATTTATAGCTTCGATCCGAAGACCGGCGCGCTGGTGGTGCCGGACAACGGAGTGAAACACGTCAATCCGTTCTTCCCTAAAAATATACCCATTGTCACCGCGACGCAGGCAGGTTTTCCCGATGGCGGCCTGATTGGCTTTAACAAAGGCAATATTCGTCCACGCGTCGGCATCGCTTATACGCCTTCGCGGAATGGAAAAACGGTCATCCGCGCGGGGTATGGCATCTACAGTAATCTCATCTATGCTAACGTGCCGGTGCACATGAACGGCGGCCCTTTTTCCGGCAGTGTCACTTACGAGAACGCGATCAGCAGTAATGGCGCGCCATTGTTCAGTTTCCCTGATCCCTTCCTGACTTCGGGGACGACCGCCACCCAGAACGTGCAGGGGACCAACCCTTATCTCAAGACTCCGTACAGTCAGCAGTGGAATTTTACGGTGGAGCGACAGCTCGGCGGCGTGGGGCTGCGAGCGTCTTACGTCGGAACTCTGAGCCTGGATCAGCTTTACCGACGCAACCTCAACCAGCCGCCTCCAAGCCTCACGCCGTACTCTTCGAGCGAGCGGCCGTACCAGCTTTACCACAACGTGATCTGGCTTGATAACGGCGGCACGGAGAGTTTCAACGCGCTCGAGACCTCCGCGACCAAGACCTACGGCAAGAATCTCACCTTCAATGCTGGCTGGACGTGGGCCAAGGATCTGACCGACGTGGGAGACAGTACCTCCATTCGCGGCAATCAGATCCAGAATGCGTTCGATCTTAGGGCCGAAAGAGGAAACAACATCGATACCCCGACGCACCGGGTGTTTGGATACGCGCTTTACACGCTTCCGATTGGCCGCGGCCAGCGGTTTCTGGGAAGCGCGAACCGGGTGGCTCAAGCCTTCTTGGGTGGCTGGAACACGTCCTGGAACGCGGTGTTGCAGTCCGGCGAGTTCTTTACGCCGGCGTTCGACGGCTTCGATCCGTCGAATACTGGTGTGTTTGGAGGACGCCCGGACCGGACCGGCAACGGCAGCCTTTCCCGCTCAGCCGGCCAAACCATCAACAACTGGTTTAATGCGAACGCGTTCAAAATACCCGGGTGCCCGGATGCGCAGCCACTTTGCTCCGATCCGGCCAACGTGGGCGGCTTTGGAAACTCGGGGTACGACATCCTTCGCGGTCCGCGCCTCTTCAACTTTGACGTCGCGCTCATGAAGAATTTTCCACTCACGGAGCGAGTCCAGCTTCAGTTCCGCGTTAATGCCGTCAACGTGCTCAATCATCCCAATTTTTATCAACCGGACCCGGACATCAGTGACGTCGGTACAGTGGGCACATTGAGCGGAACCACCAGCGCGAACGGCTTGGGCGAGCCGACAACGCGGGAAATTGACCTGTGGTTGAAGGTCATGTTCTAGTGCTGTGATTCATGATATCAACGCGAGGCTCGCGTAGACCTTTAGGTGTGCGATTGTCAATCGAGCAAGAAAGTACCGGGACCTAATAAAGATCTGCGCCAGCCGGACCCTTATGAGCCGCCAAATGAAGCTCGGCGAAATACGGGGATGCTTCGCTTGCGCTCAGAATGACAGACTCCGGCAAGTTTGCTTGAAAAAACAGAATATTGTGTTGCACTGCAGCCCTCCCAAGGAGACAGACTACCCATCCCAATGACAACAGACCCTCGGAAGTCCGCTCCTGGGGCGGAGCGGAGTAATGCCAGCACGGCCCCAGCGCCATGCAAAGGTGGTCATCGGCAACGGCTGCCCAAAGCATCGCTTCGCCTCATCGCCCTCACAATTGCCGCTCTCAGCCTGAACGGCGCAATCCTGTTTGCAGCGCCGCAGCAAAGCCCCGGCGTAGTGATCGACGGCAAGCTGAGCGATGTGTTGTGGCAACGCGTTCCCGCCGAAGAACTCTCGCCGACCGAGCCGGGCGTGCCGGCGGCAATGGGCGGAGAAGTCCGGGCGGTGATCGCCGGCGGCTATTTGTATCTGAGCGCCGAGCTGCCGGAACCAAGCGGGCGTGTTACGGCCCGGTCAATTGGTTTCGACCCCGTATGGGAAGGCGGCGAAGCGGCGCGCAGCGCTACCTTGCCGCGCCGGTACACTTACGGCGAGCCGGACGGCGAAGACTTCATACGGTTCATCATCCGGGTCTACAACGAAAATGACTGGATGATCCAGGCCGGGCCGCTGGGCGGCTATTCCGTGAAATGGCGCTGGACCGGCGAGCACGTGTGGTTCGACAGCCTGCTATACAAGTGCGATCGGTTTCTCGTGGCAGCTTCAACCGGCGAGCATGGGTGGAGCATGGAAGCGGCAATCCCCCTCGACCAGATCGGCTCGCCGCGCCCGGGCTATATTCAGGTCTCCGCCGAGCGCAATCGCGCCGAGCGCCCTCATACGCCGGAAGAATGGTGGCGCTGGCCGGCGGAGCGGCCGACGGCCAGCGTGGCGGCCGTGCCCGATACGAGCCTGCCCGCTCCGGTGTGGCGGCCGCCCCAGTACGGTAACGAGAAGCTGCCGCCTCTTGAAGCCGGCTACAAGAGCAAACTCCCTCCACTCGATAGCCATTGGACCGATCCGGCGTGGCGCGATGTTCCTGCTTTCTCTCTGCGGAGGAATGAGCCGTCCGCGCGCTTTCCCCGGTTCCCGGCGGAAGTGAAGTTGATGCACGACGGCAACACTCTGGCAATCCTGGCGAAGTGCGTCGAGCCGGACCGCGTTATCGCCCGCGCGCGGCGGAGGGATGGCCCCGTCACTTCGGATGACAGCTTCCAGGTATATCTGACCGTCTCGGGCTCCTCCTATATTCAATTCGCGGTGAACCCGCTCGGGACGGCCCTGGACGCGGCAGGACATCAGGGAAGCCATCGTCTTTCCGAGCCCTACGTGGATTGGAACAGCCCCGTCCGCGCCGCGGCGTGGCAAGCTCCGGGGGCGTGGTTCGCACGGCTGGATGTGCCGCTGCCTGAGTCTGCCCGCGCCCTCGGCGCGCTCGGAATCCCGCGCCAGTGGCGTGTGCTGCTGGTCCGGCACCGGCCCGCACGCGACGGTGAGCCGCAGGAGACCTGTGAGTTGCCGGTTACTGAGAGCACCACGCCCTTCTGCCCGGCCCGCTACCGCCGCCTGGAGCTGGCCGCGGCGCCGCCGTCGCAGGTCGCCGGGCCGCCTCCACGCAGCGATGCCCTTGCGTTCATCCCTGACCGCGTGTTCTCGCCGGCGCAGCGCAAGCAACTTGATCTTTCCGAGATGCTCGAGCGCCACATTCGCGTGCGCTTCGAAACCTTGTTGCAGTCCGAAGCGCAGCAGTGGGATGGGGTAAAAACGGTTGCGGATTGGGAGCGCTTTCGAGACGCTCGCGTCGCGGCGCTGCGCGCATCGCTTGGCCGGTTTCCGGCGAGCTGTCCGCTCGCGAAGCGCGTAACCAGCGAGTATCGCGGCGAGGGCTACACGCGGGAGGACCTCGTTTACCAGAGCCAGCCCGGCCTGTGGGTGACGGCGAACCTTTATCTGCCCTATCCACTGCGCGCGCAGATGCCCGGCATGGTGATTGTGCATAGCCTGCACGGCCCGAAGACGCAGTTTGAGCTGCAGGACATGGGGATTATCTGGGCGCGCGCCGGCTGCGTTGTGCTGGTGATGGACCAGGCGGGCTACGGCGAGCGCATTCAGAACACGCCATGGGACCGCTCGAATTACTATTCCCGGTACATCATGGGCGAACAACTGTACCTGGTGGGAAGCAACCTGATGACCTGGATGGCGGTGGACATCGAGCGCGGAATCGATCTCCTCATCGAGCAGCCGGGCGTGAACAGAAATCAGATTATTTTGCTGGGCGCGGTAGCGGGCGGCGGCGATCCCGCGGCGGTGACGGCGGCGCTCGACCCGCGCGTGACGGCGGACGTTCCGTTCAATTTCGGCGTGGTCAGCCCGCTGACCAACGACGAGTGGGGCGACTGGTCGCCCATCCGTTCGCTACGCCTGAGCGTCGCGGACCAGTTCCTGCCCTGGTTGATCTGCGCTTCGGTGGCGCCGCGGTATTTCATCTTTTCTCACGAGGTCGCTTGGAGCATCGGCCGAGGCTCGGGAATCGCGCCTGGTATTGGGGAGCTAGGGCAATACCTCAAGGATAACCCGGCGTGGATTCGCTATCAGAAAGTGTGGGCGTTGTACCACGCGAGCGGCCGCCTGGCTGAGGCGCACGGCTTCGGCCCATTTCCGGGACCCGGCGAGGCCTGGAACATCGGGCCGTCGCAGCGCCGGTCGCTCTATCCAACCTTGCAGCGATGGTTCGGGATTCCTGCGCCTTTTCCCGGCATGGCGAGATCGAGGTACGCGAACCTCGAGAAGAGCCCGGTGACGGGCCGGCGTCCTGCCGCCGACCTGGCTGTGCTGACCCCGGAAGTTGCATCGCAGCTTCACATGCGCACCGTGCATGAGATCGCGCGCGAAGAGGGTGCAGCGCAAGTCGAAGCGGCACGACGCCAGCTTGCGGGCATGTCGCCGGACGCGCGCCGGGAATGGCTTGAAACCGCCTGGGCGAAGAAGCTTGGAGATATCGCGCCCGGTCCTCACGCGCACGCCACGCTGGAGTGGACCAAGCTCCTGCACAGCGCGGCCGCCGAGGCGCTATCGCTCGAGACAGGGCAGGGAATTGAAGTGCCGATGCTTCTGCTGCTGCCGCGCCGCTACGCGCCCTTCCCGCACGCGCTTCCGGCGCCGCCGGCTCCGGTGGTGGTGGCCGTTTCAGAAGCCGGCAAGGGCCGCTTCCTTGCGGACCGCGCCAGCCAGATCGGAGCGCTGCTCCAGGATGGGATCGCGGTGTGCCTGCCCGATGTTCGCGGCACCGGAGAAACGTCTCCCGATTTCAGGCGCGATCCGGATAGCGCCGAAATCTCTCTTGCCTCTTCCGAGCTAATGACCGGCGAGACGCTGCTCGGAAAAAGACTGAAGGATTTGCGAACGGCGCTCGCGTACCTGGAAGGACGCCACGATATCGACGCGCGCCGGATGGGACTTTGGGGCGATTCCTTTTCGCCACCCAATCCCGCCCGCCTGCTGATCGATGAGCAGCCCCAGTGGCAGATCGGTCCCCAGATCGAGCAGGAGGCTGAGCCGCTCGGGGAGCTGCTGGCGCTGCTGGGCGCGCTTTATGATCCGCACGTGCGAGCCGTTGCGGTTCATGGCGGGCTGGCCAGCTTCCTCTCGATGCTTGGCGGCAGCTACGTCTACGTGCCTGAAGACGTGGTTGTGCCCGGCAGTCTCGAGATCGGCGATATTGCCGATGTGGCCTCCGCGCTTGCTCCCCGGCCGCTAATGCTGGAGGGCACCGTTGACGCGCACGACAGCCTGACGGGGCCCCCTGCGCTAAATCGCGCGCTGCAGCCGCTTCGCAGCGCCTATCGCGCGACGCCTTCCGCCCTTTCAGTTAATCCGAGCGAGGGTAACGCCGATTTTGCCTCCTGGTTTCAGCGTGAGCTGCAAATGACCGGCAAGTAGCGCCGGCCTCTCGCCGGAGTGCCTCGCTGGGGGCGCTATCGCTGCTGCCTCCGCGGCGCCCGGCGATAGCCGGTTGCCAGATAGTGCTGATCGAGCGCCTGCCGGACTAGGATTTTGATTACGGCTTGCCGGCTCACGTTCAGTTCTTTCGCGGCCCGGTCGAGCTCGTCCAGCATCGGCGCGGCGAAGTCCACATTCACTCTTTGAATCGGGCTCATCATGCGGCCCCTGTTCGTGAAGAACCGCGAGACATTCTTGCCTTCGTCGGCGAGCCTTGCAATGGCCTCCGCGGTCGCCGCCTTCGTTCTATTCCGAGTTTTCCTCATAAAGCTGCTGCTCCTCCGTTGTCGCCTTCCAGAGGGTCACAAAGTGGTAATATTCCCCCTTGCTGTCCTCTCGCACTTCAAAGACGATCGAATACAACCGGCTTCCCACCCATCCAATCGCCCGATACTGCTCGGGCATGTCCGAGCGCTGGTCAAGGTAATATGGTTTTGCGAAGATCTCTCGCGCTTCTTCAAATCCGATTCCCCGCCTGGGGTTTGCCCTGAGCGATCTGCTCTTTCGCAGATTGAAGTGAAAGCGCATGGAATATAACAGTTATAC
>JBOGJW010000095.1:0-4193 GCA_050745245.1 Terriglobia bacterium
CGGAACGACATCGGGGCCTTGGCTCTCCAGACGCCGCGTGTTGGGAGCGCCCGCCGCCTGCCCCGGACACTCTTCTCAAACCCGAAGCAGGGCGAAAAGTTGCGCCTCGCCCGGCGGGCACAATCGCCCGCCCCGCGCCCGCTTGCCCAATCGCGTATTCTCAACGGGCGCATGGCGGCATAAAGCCGCCGCTACACGTTTTTAAGCAACCTGCCAAAAAACCGTCTCATTCATCTCACCGGTCTCCATCTCCTCACGCAATCCTGCTACGCTGGGCAAGGCGGGATCGTAGCACCAGCATTCTGCCGGCTTACGCCGCCGCGAGGGCGGGGCTGCGCTAAAAGGCAAAAGTGCCGGAACGAAGCCTAGCAAGCCTTTAGAATCAACAAATCTCCTATGTTAGGCTGATTGGCATGGTTGCAACGCGGCTTAAGATTCGTATCTTTCTCCTCCTGATCATGGCCTCAGTCCCCGCGGCGCTGAGCGGCTACTCCGTACTCAGCCACGAGGCGCTCATCGACACCGTGTGGCGCCCGGTGATGGCGCCGCTGTTGCTAAGCCGGTTTCCCGGGACCACACCCGCGCAGTTGCAGGAGGCGCATGCCTACGCCTACGGCGGCTGCGTGATCCAGGACATGGGGTACTACCCCTTCGGGAATCATTTCTTCAGCAACCTCACTCACTACGTGCGCGGAGCAGATTTCATCGAAGCACTTCTGCGCGACGCCCAGAATCCAGACGAATTCGCGTTCGCGCTGGGAGCGCTTTCGCACTACGCGGCGGACAACGTGGGCCATCCGCTCGCCATAAACCTCTCGGTGCCGGACCTCTATCCGAAGCTCCGCAGGGAGTACGGCCCGCGCGTCACCTATGAGGACGATCCGCAGGCGCACATCATGGTCGAATTCTCCTTCGATGTCGTCCAGATCGCCGGCGCCGGGTATCTGCCAAAGACCTATCACAATTTCATCGGGTTCAAAGTGCCCCGAGCGCTCGTGCAGCGCGCCTTCATGCAGACCTACGGATTGAATTTTGGCAGCTTGTTTTTCTGGGAGGACTTCTCACTCGGAGTCTACAAGCTGGGCGCGAGCGAGGTGGTGCCGCGGCTCACGCAGATTGCCTGGAAGAAAAAACGCAAGAAAATCCTCCGGCTCTATCCTTCCATCCTCCATCACCGCCTGGTTTACCGCCTCGCGCCCGAGAACTACCAGAGGCCGCCCAGCTCGAGAGCGCCGCGATTTTACAGGCGCTGGAAAGGCAGCTTGAAATTCCGCACCGAAGACGTGCAGCTTACGCTGATGGCGCGGGCGATCGTGCTGCTGTTCGAGCTGCTGCCCAAGGTTGGCCGCCTCCAGACGCTCGAGTTCAAACCGCCCACGCCGCAGACTCAGGCCCTTTTCATCAGCAGCTTTGCCGATACGATCCGGCGATATGAATCCCTGCTGGCGGAGGTGACATCGAACGATCTGGCGCTTGAAAACCGAAACTTTGACACCGGCCGGCCCGTGCGCGCCGGCGACTACGCGCTGGCCGATAAGACCTATGCGACCCTGCTCAAGAAGCTCGCTTCGCGCCACTTCGCCACGCTGACGCCGGAGCTTCGCGCGAACATTCTGACGTTTTATCAAAACCTGAACGCGCCCATCGCCACTAAGAAGAGCCCCCGGCGCTGGCGCAGTGTGTTGCGCGAGCTAAGTGCGTTGCACGCGAGCGGCGCTGGAGAGCAGGCGGTCGCGGCTGGCGCTCAGTGATCGTATTGCTGCGGGTTGCCCGAAGCTCCGAAAGTTCGGCTGGCAACCCTCACCCGGCTCGCGTCGCTCGCCACCCTCTCCCTTGGGAGAGGGTGTGAGTCCCCAGGGAGCTAAAGCCCTCTCCTTGGGGAGAGGGTGACCGAGGGACGAGGGCGGGTGAGGGGTCCTTTCCATCAATTGAGAAAGACCGGCGGTCGCAGACCGCCGCTGCAGCCCCGCGCACATTCTGAGGTGATATCAGACGATGAAGACATGGCCTGGCAAACCGTACCCGCTGGGGGCCACCTGGAACGGCTCAGGCGTGAACTTCGCGCTGTTTTCCGAAAACGCCGAGAAAGTGGAGCTGTGCCTGTTTGGCGGCGAGAGCGGCAATCCAGAAACCGGCCGCGTCGCCGTTACTGAATACACGGACCACGTGTGGCATGTCTTTCTCCCGGAGGTGCGTCCGGGCCAGCTTTATGGCTACCGTGTGTATGGCCCCTACGAACCTGCGCACGGATTGCGCTTCAACCCCGCCAAGCTCCTGCTGGACCCTTATGCGAAGGCCATCGCGGGCAGCCTTGAATGGAGTGATCTCCAGTTCGGTTACACCGTTGAGAGTCCGGACGCCGACCTCTCGCGCGATGACCGCGACGACTCCTCGAATGTCCCCAAATCCGTAGTCATCGAGCCAACGTTCGACTGGGAAGGCGACACGCGCCCTCGCACGTCTCTGCACCGGACGCTCGTCTACGAGATCCACGTGAAGGGTTTTACGAAGGGGCATCCAGCCGTGCCCGAGGAGCAGCGGGGCACGTATGCCGGCCTCGCGCATCCGGCGATCACCAGCTACCTCGATTCCCTGGGCATTACGGCGGTGGAGCTGATGCCGGTGCACGCCTTTATCGACGATCGTTACCTGACGGACCGCGGCCTCAGAAATTACTGGGGATATAACACGATCGGCTTCTTCGCGCCCGAGGCGCGCTACTCGAGCGTCGGATGGGTGGGAGGGCAGGTAGCAGAGTTCAAGGGAATGGTGAAGGCGCTTCACCGAGTGGGCATCGAAGTGATTCTCGATGTCGTCTACAACCATACTGCGGAAGGCAACGAGCTTGGGCCTACGCTCTGCTTTCGCGGCATCGATAATGCGAGCTATTACCTGCTGAACCGAGAAAACCCCCGGTACTATCAGGACTACACCGGCTGCGGGAACTCGCCCAACATGCTGCACCCGCGCGTCCTGCAGCTCATCATGGACAGCCTGCGCTACTGGGTTCTCGAAATGCATGTGGACGGGTTTCGGTTCGACCTCGCCGCGACGCTGGCCCGCACCCTTCAAGGCGTGGACCGGCTGGGCGCGTTTTTCGACATCATTCACCAGGACCCGGTGCTCTCGCAGGTGAAGCTGATTGCCGAGCCCTGGGACCTGGGTGAAGGAGGCTACCAGGTAGGCAACTTTCCGGTTTTATGGGCGGAGTGGAACGGGCGCTACCGCGACACGGTGCGGCGCTACTGGCGCGGCGATGATGGCCAGGTGGGGGACCTCGCGTATCGGCTGACCGGCAGCAGCGACCTCTACGAGATTGGCGGGCGGCGCCCGACGGCCAGCATCAATTTCGTCACGGCCCACGATGGCTTCACGCTGCACGACCTGACCGCATACAACGAAAAGCATAATGAAGCGAACGGCGAAGAAAATCGCGACGGCGCGAACGAGAATTTTAGCTGGAATTGCGGCGCCGAAGGACCCACCGATGACGCCGGTATCGTCGCCTCGCGCGCGCGCCAGCAGCGCAACTTCCTGGCTACGCTTTTGCTCTCCCAGGGCGCGCCCATGCTGCGCGGCGGCGATGAGATCGGACAGACCAAACAGGGAAACAACAATACCTATTGCCAGGACAATAAAGCCTCCTGGCTCGACTGGAATCTGGACGAGCACCATAAAGAGTTGCTGGAGTTTACGCGGTATGTGATCAAGATTTTCCTCGATCATCCCGCGCTGCGCCGGCGGCGATTCTTCCACGGCCGCAAAATCCGCGGCTCGGATGTGAAGGACCTCACCTGGCTCCGGCCCGACGGTGAAGAGATGGGCGATGATGACTGGAATCGGCCCGAGGCCCGATCGCTGGGGCTTCGGCTCGCCGGCGACCTGATGCAGGAGGTCGATGAGCAGGGGAACGAGGTGGTGGACGATACCCTCGTGATCCTTCTCAACGCTTATCACGAGCCGGTTGAGTTCACGCTGCCGCCGAGGACGGGGGACCATCCGTGGGAGTTGGTGCTGGACACGCGGGACGCAGCGACGCAGGCCCGTTCGCTAGACGGCGGGGAGAATCGGTACCAGGCGCAGGGCCGCTCGCTGGTGATGCTGCGCCAGAAAAGACAGTGATGAATGTAGCGGCGGTCTGCGACCGCCGGTCCTTTTTCAATCGATTCGGCGCTCATAGAGCGCCGCTACAT
>JBOGJW010000096.1:0-4915 GCA_050745245.1 Terriglobia bacterium
CTTTACACCCGCGATGGGAACATGACCGTCAGCCCGCAGGGATTCCTCGTCACCAAGGACGGGGCCCAGGTGATGGGCTATCCTGCCACAAACGGCGTGGTGAATCCGAATGGGCCGCTCGGCGCGCTCCAGCTCGGCGGGAGCGTGACGAGCCCTCCAAAGTCGACGGGCAACGTCCAAGTGGCGCTAAACCTCGATGCCAGCGCAGCTACGGGCAGCAGCTTCAGCACTCCCGTTACCGTGTACGATTCGCTCGGCACGAGCCATGTGCTGACGTTCAACTTCACCAAGAGCGCCGCGAACAGTTGGAACTACAGCATCACGGTGCCGGGTTCGGATGTGGGATCGGGCAGCAGCTCGGTGCCGGTTACTGGCGGCAGCGGCTCGCTCACGTTCAACGGCAACGGCGTGCTGACCTCGCCAACCAGCAACGTCACCGGACTGCAAATCACGGGCCTCGCGGACGGCGCAAGCAATCTCACGTTCAATTGGAACCTGTTCAATTCCAACAATGCACCCGTCGTGACGCAGGTGGCCTCGCCCTCCGCGCCGCTTTCCACTCAGCAGGACGGCTTCGGCTCCGGCACGCTCACCAGCTTCAACATTCAGTCGGACGGCACCGTCGAGGGCACGTTCGACAACGGCCAGTCCATGGCCATGGGCCAGATCGCCATCGCCGCGTTCCCGAACACGCAGGGCCTGCTCCGCACCGGCTCGAACCAGTTCCTCGCCAGCCTCGCCTCCGGGCTGCCGGCGGTGGGAACTCCCGGGACAAGCGGCCGGGGCACGATCTCCGACGGCGCTCTCGAGGGCTCTAATGTCGATATCGCCACGCAATTTGCGCAGTTGATCTCGACCCAGAGCGCTTACCAGGCCGACTCGCGCGCCATAACCACGGCGAACCAGTTCGTGCAGACCGCGCTGAACCTGATCCCGATGCCGTAAAGGCGAGCTACAGTTCAAGGTTCAAAGTGAGGTAGCGCACCGCGGCAGAGCCGCAGCCAAGCGCCATTCCGTCATTCCCGCGAAACTTGTCCTCCGCGCAGGCGGGGGAGCGGGAATCCAGTTAATTAAATGGACCCCCGCTTTCGCGGGGGTGACGCTGGGCCGCCGAGCAGCGAATACCCCGCCGGGTGACGCATATCTCGCGTTTTTTGCGATGTGTGCAACGCTTGGAAACATCGCACGCCGGCAACGAGCAGCCATGTGTGCGCCACCCGGATTGATTTCCTTTCCAAGAGAACTCTCATGAATTTCTCTTAGCTGAGCCGCGCTCCGCCCCAGCCCCAGGTTTCCTTTCCCCTAAAAAAGCCCGCTTCAGCGGCGCCTGATCGCTCCCTGCCAAAACAAATTCGAAGCTGTCATTCTGAGCGAAGCGAAGAATCCCCGTATTTGAAAACAACCAAACACCTACAGGGCTTCTTCGTCGTTCTGCTACTCCTCAGGATGACTCCCTTCCGCCGTCATTCAGCAGTTGCGCAAATGACCTCCCTCCCAACTGATGCGGCTTTGGCTCCCCAATTGCTCGACGAGGTGCATGGCAGAAAAGGAGATTCAAAATAAATCGGGAGCCGGATCCATGAAATTAGTTCTCGTTGCAGTTCTCATGGCAGGAATGGCAGGAGGCGGGACGTTTTGGTTTTCCTCACGCCGGGTTTCGGCCCAGGGCAAGAAGCCCGCAGCGAAGGCGTCACCGGAGGTGAAGGAGGTTCTGCACCTCGACAGCTTCCTGGTTAACCTTTCGGACCAGGACACCAATAGCTTTTTCCGCGCCGGGATCGATCTCGGCATGAGCAAGCCGCTGCCGGACGCCGCCAAGGGCGACGCCTCGCAAAGCAAATACATGCCGATGATCCGCGACACCATTCTGGACATCATCGGCCGCTGCAGCTCCGCGGCTCTGCTCGCGCCCGACGGGAAGCAGAATCTAAAGGCACAGATTCTCGCGGCGCTCCACAAACGCTTCCCTGGAATGGGATTCCAGGACGTTTACTTTACCGACTTTCTAATCCAGCGGTGACCTATGGAAGCAGATCAGAAAACTCGAGCCGCCGCGCCGTCCGGGCCGGTTTGGGAGAACGCAATGGATCTGCCCTGCTCGCTCAGCGTATCTCTGCGCATCCCCAAGCTGACTGTAGGGCAGCTCGTGCAACTGGAACTGAATTCCGTGGTCGATAGCGGTCATGCGGAGGATTCCGGCGTTCCCGTCTGGGTGAATGGCGTGAATATCGGCACTTCTGAATTCGACGTGATTGGCGATCACCTGATCGTGCGCATCACGGAGACGCGCTGAGGAAACCCGGCTCGAGCAGATAGCGCAGACCTCGAGTTCGAGGTCTGCGGCTTTTTCGGCAAAAACGCCGCGGACCTGAAAAACGCAGATCCGCGCTACCCCTTTAATTTTTCTGACCACGAAGAGGATCACCTTGGAACAGAACAAAAACGCGCTGTCGCTTATCTCAATCCTTCGGCGGCTCCTCGGCGCCGGAAAGAATCTGGCCTCGCGCCGGGCGCGGCAACTGCAGCTCTGCGAAACACTCCCGCTCGGCGAAAAGCGTTTTGTCGCGGTAATCCAGGTGGGCGATCAGAAGTTTCTGCTGGGCGGAGCAACCGGCAACGTTTCGCTCCTGGCCGAGCTTTCATCGGGGCAGGCGGCCGAGGCGGGACTTACTACGCAGGCTAAACAGCCCAAGCAGGCGGAGGCGGCCAAACCGGCGCGCAGACGCACCGCAAAGAAAACACGGCAGCGCACGGCCCGCCTGGTCGCAACGCCTCAGCCGTTCTCCCTTAGCGCTTCATGGGCGGCTGCCATGCGGAACGCGGAGGCTCCTGTTCCGCGCATCGTTCTCCCGCACTAACCCGTAATGCCTCAGTTTCCGGCGCGTAGAGGCGCCTTTATGCCGCCATTTTGGGCTGGCGGGATAAACCCGCCGCTACAAGGGCGCCCGAAACTGAGGCATTACGCTAAACCTGGAATCAACTTTGAAATCTCACTTAAAGCATAGGCGCTGGCTCGGGCTGCTGTTGATCATTCTGGCGCTCGGCGCCGCCTCGACAGCGCAGGCTATCTCGCCTACGGAAGGCGCTTCGGCGCCGGTCACGCAGACGATTCCGCCGCCCGTCCCGGTAGTTGCCAGCTCGGCAACGGCAGGCTTGCCGGCGGTTCCATTGCCGCTTCACGGCATCGCGGGCCAGAGCAGCTCCACCGCCTGGACCATCGTCGTTCTGCTGACGCTTATCGAGCTGATCCCGGCCATCTTGCTGGCGATGTCGCCCTTCGTCCGCATCCTGGTCGTGTTCCACTTCCTGCGACAGGCGCTGGGACTGCAATCAACGCCTACGAATCAGACGCTGATCGGCCTTTCTCTGTTCCTCACGTTCTTTATCATGCAGCCGGTCGGCGCCCAGATTTACAAAGAGGCCGTGACTCCGATGGAGAGCGGGAAGATCACCGCCGTGGCCGCCGTTGAGCGCGCCGCCGGCCCCATGCGCACGTTCATGCTGAAGTACACCCGGGAAAAGGACCTGGCGCTGTTCGTGAAGATCGCCAATGTGCCGCGGCCGCGCACCTCCGCAGACCTTCCGCTGCGCGTGATTCTTCCGGCGTACATGATCTCGGAGCTGAAGGCCGGTTTTCAGATCGGGCTGGTGCTCTTCCTGCCCTTCCTTGTGATTGACCTGGTGGTGGCGTCGGTGACGACCTCGGTCGGCATGTTGCAACTGCCGCCGGTGGTCATCTCAACGCCGCTTAAGATTCTGCTCTTTGTGATGGTGGATGGCTGGCACCTCGTCGTGGGGTCGCTGGTGAGAAGCTTTTACTGACGAAACCGCGTAGAGGCGGCTTTATGCCGCCATCCGCGGGCTGAGATCGATAATTTGTGGCGACATGAAGTCGCCGCTACGCGATTTGTAGGACATTCAGCGACCTTGCTCCAAAGGAAACCATGCACCTTGATCAAGCCGTTGCGCTGGCGCGCCAGACCCTGGAAGTAGCGGCCTGGCTGAGCGCGCCGCTCCTGCTCGTGGCCATCGTTGTGGGCCTGGTGGTGAGCATCATCCAGGTGATGACGTCCATTCAGGATCCGACGGTCAGCACCGTGCCCCGCCTTGCCGCGGTGGGCGCCGTGCTGATGGTCTTGATGCCGTGGTTCTGGCATCGGCTGCTCACCTTCACGATGCAACTGCTGGCCGATTTTCATCCCTTTCTGGGATAGGGCTGTAGCGGCGATGTCCACATCGCCGTATTGCGCTGTAGCGGCGACTTTACGTCGCCAGTGCTGCTGCTCAGCGCATAGGTGGCGGCATAAAGCCGCTGCTACCCGGTTTCATCAACCCGTTAAGAGGCGCGCGTGCCGGTACAGTTTGAGCCGATTCTCATCAAAGCGCTGCTGGTGGGCGCGCGCGTCAGCATGCTGATGGTGTTTGCTCCCTTTCTGGGCAGCGGCGCCATCCCGAAGAAGGCCAAAGCGGGCCTGACGATTGCCCTCACCGCGCTCTTATATCCCGCTTATGCGGCCGCGCCGAAGGGTATGGCCGCCGGCGACTGGCTCATGCTGGTACCCGGCGAGCTGGTGATCGGCCTGCTGATTGGCCTTTCGGTCCAGATCGTCTTCGACGGCGTGCAGCTTGCCGGTGAGATTGTGGGCTTCCAGCTCGGCTTCTCATTAGAAAGCGTCATCGACCCCACGACTCTGGCCAATACACCCGTGCTTTCGCTCTTTCACCAGAGCATCGCCCTTTTGATCTTTCTTCAGCTTGACGCGCACTTCTGGGTGCTGCGGGCGCTGGCCCACAGTTTTGTAATTCTGCCTCCCGGCAGCGTAGGCGTAACCCCGGCGGCGGCAAAAACGCTTTTGGACGCGGCGGGCGGAATCTTCTGGATCGGCGTGCAGATGGCGGCGCCGGTGCTCATCGT
>JBOGJW010000097.1:0-4036 GCA_050745245.1 Terriglobia bacterium
CAAATTGGATAGGCCTCGGGAGGCAATCTTCCGTATCGGCCAGCAGGTTGCTGAAAAAGCCTGCCAAACGGCGTAGCGGCGATTTTATATCGCCATTGATCCCGTATTCTCAATGGCCGCATGGCGGCATAAAGCCGCCGCTACACGTTTTTCAGCAACCTGCTGGAATTTCGCCTTTGGAAGCGCCGGCAGTTGCGTAGCGCGCGCGATGAAAAGCCGCGGAGTTCAAGAACAACTTCGCGTTACCTCGTACTGCGGAAATTGGGGCGAGGGTTTCAGGAGGAGGTGTTTGGCCTTCCTCCATTGTGGATGCGGAAGGTGGTCTCGACCAGAATCCTGACCGGTACCGGCTTGCCATCGCGCTCGGCGGGCTTAAATTTCCAGGTGCGCAGGGTTTTGATCGCCACCTGAAAGCAATACGCCGCAAGGTCGCGCAACCATAAAGGCTGGTTCAGCATTCTGTCTTCTCCTGAATCATGCGGGCGATCTTTTCCAGGTCTTTCGGAGAGAGGCGGCGGTCCTTCACCAGTTGCACCAGCAGGGGCTCGGCGGAGCCGTTGAAAACGCGGTCCACGAAATCCCGCACCATGGCCCTGATCACCTGGCTCTTGGGGCGGGCGGCGCGATAAACGTAAGCCCGCTGCGCCGCGCGCTTTTTGAGATAGCCCTTCTCTTCGAGAATGCCCATCATCGTCATGACCGTGGTGTAGGCGATGCCGCGCCGCTTCAGGAGCGTCTCGTAGACGTCGCGCACGGTGGCGTCGGCCCGCTCCCAGACGATATAATTTCCAGCTCCTGGCCCGTCAGGACCGCGCTCTTTGGTTTCATACTAGTTTAATAGTACTAGTAAATACGTTTGTCAAGGGATTGTTTGGGGCAGGCGTGTGACGGTTTCTCTATCCGGCGGGCGCAGCCGCGCGCTGTGCTCGCGCTCAGAATGACAGGCTCCAAAATGTCTGGTAAAAACAAGAGTGACGGTATTGCAGGGAGGCGCGGTGATCCCTCGCTGGGCGCAGGATGAAACGCCCCTTGGTTGCGGGTTTGCCGCGCTGCGTTACCAGCTCAATGGAGGATAGATGCACCAGTTGAGTATACCGATCGCCCTGGCGGCTGGGATCGTTTCATTTCTCTCCCCGTGCGTGCTGCCGCTGGTTCCGGGCTATGTTTCAATGCTCTCCGGCACGTCCATCGAAGAACTGAAGGCGGGCGAACAGGCTTCGCTGATGGCGCAGGTCTTCCGGAACTCGATCGCCTTCGTCATCGGGTTCTCCGTCGTTTTCATCGCGCTCGGCGCTTCGGCGACCGAGGTGGGAAGTTTTCTCGCGTCGCGGCGCCCGATATTTAATATCATCGCGGGGGCTGTGGTCATCATTTTCGGCCTGCACCTGACGGGGATCATCAAAATACCGTTCCTCTACCGCGACGTGCGTTTCACGTCCGGAGCGCCCCGTCGGGGGCTATTCGGGGCCTTTGTGATCGGCCTTGCCTTTGCCTTCGGCTGGACGCCGTGCATCAGCCCTATTCTGACCGGCATTCTCATCCTTGCGGCAAGAAAGAATGCGATTCTCCAGGGCATGTTTCTGCTGGCGGTCTATGCAGCAGGGCTGGCGATTCCCTTCTTGCTCACGAGCTTGGGTTTGACTCAGTTCCTCAAGTTCTACGGCCGGTTCAAACGACATCTTCACGTCGTTGAAGTGAGCTCCGGAGTCCTGTTGATCCTACTCGGGGTCTTAATTGCGTTTAACCGGTTCACAGTCCTGTCTAATCATCTCGGATTCCTGAACCGGTTCACGTTGTAATGGGAGAGATGAATTGAACCGCCGTCGATTTCTCGGCGCGAGCGCGGCGCCCGTCGAGCTTCGCGCCAAAGGGAAAGTGATGCCGGAATGGAGGCTCGTGAAGAATTGCGCCGGCCCCGTGCCGCTGAGTCCCGCCCGGTCCGCAGAGCCCGAGCGCGAATTTACGCTGGTCCCAATGGGATGCGCGAGATTGCGAATCTCGGTGATGCCCGCTTTGCGCGAAGCGTAGTCGGCGAGACGATGGAGCAGCGCAGCAGAGCCGCAAGCAGAGTTCCTCCGTGTCACACCCGAATCAATTCTGAGCACATGGCAGCCCGCAACGCGGTCTGTCCTGCCTGCGGCCATTTTCATAAGCTTTCGCTAGCCGAAGGGCCCACATAAACAGCATTACAAGAATTAAGCCGGCGGGAGGCCGGCGCTACTCGGAAACCGAATGGCAAAATCTATCGTGACCCAATCGGACGTGATCGCCGCTACGCTGGCTCGGCACGGCGTCGAATTCGTTTTTGGATTGCCGGGCGGAGAGATCAGCGCGTTCGTCTGCGCGTGCCGGCGAGCCGGCCTGCGCTTTGTGCTCACGGGCCACGAAAGCAGCGCGGCGATTATCGCCCAGGTGATGGGCGAGATCACCGGCGTTCCCGGCGTTTGCGCCGCGACGCTGGGACCCGGCGCGACGAACCTGGCGACGGGCGTCGCGAACGCGTTCCTCGACCGCAGCCCGCTTCTCGCCATCACCGCTCAGATTCCCGCGGGCGCTTACGAAACGATGACTCACCAGCGGCTGGCGCTCAACGACCTGTTTGCGCCAATTACCAAACGCTCGGCATCCGCGGATGGTGCGCGCACGGCCGAGCTGATCTGTGAATGCCTCGCGCTTGCCGCCGCGCCTCGCCCCGGGCCAGTGCATCTTAGCCTTGCCAGCGATATTGCGATCCAGGAGGCCCGCTTGGAATCGGCCGGGGAAAGGCATCCTGAAGATTCCGGGCGCACAGGCCAGATCGAAACGGTTCTGGAGAAGGTCGAGGCGGCCCGGCGGCCGCTGCTTCTGGCCGGTCTGGGCCTGCCTGTCGAGGCTGCGCCCGCCCTTCGACGGCTGGTGGATGCGCTCCAGGCGCCGTTCCTGGTCACGCCGAAAGCCAAAGGGATTTTGCGCGAAGATCATCCTCTGTTCCTGGGCGTCGCCTCCGGAATGGCGATTGATCGCGACATTCTGGAGACGCTCCGCACGGCCGACTTGATTCTGGCAATCGGCTTCGATCCCGTTGAAGCGGACAAAACGTGGTTCGCGGACCTGAACGTGGCTGCCCTCGACGCCGTCTAGATGGCCGCCGGGAAGTATCGCCCGGTGGAAGCGCTGGGCAGCCTGCCGGCGCTGATCGATCAGCTTGCCGCGGCGGTCAAGGCGACCAAGCCGTGGCCGGAGGACCTGTTGAAGAAACGGCGGCAGGCCGTGCAGCGGGCGCCTTCCACAACCGGCGGAGTATCGCCGCTGGCGCTGATCCAGGCGCTGCGCCGCTCATTTCCTCAGGACGGAATCGCCACCTGTGACGTGGGATCGCACAAGCTGCTGATGGGGCAGTTCTGGAGGAGCTACGAGCCGCGAACGTTTTTCATGTCCAACGGGCTCTCCGGAATGGGCTACGGAGTTCCCGCAGCTATCGGTGCCCAGCTTTCGCGCCCGGAGAAGCCGGTCATGGCGGTGGTGGGCGACGGGGGCATGCTGATGATGCTCCACGATCTGCCGCTGGTGCGCCAGCTCAATTTGCCGATCGTGATGGTCGTGCTCAGGGATGAAAGCCTTAGCCTGATTCGAGTGGCGCAGGAGCGGCGGGGCTTTGAGCCGTGCGGAGTGGACTTCACTCCGCCGGATTTTGCCTGCCTGGCGGGTTCCTTCGGGTTGCCGGGCAAGCGGGCGAGCTCGCTCGCGGACGCGATCGCGGCAGCGGAAAGAGCGCTCGAGCGCCGCGAGCCGCTGGTTCTGGAGGTTCCCGTCGATATTCGAGAGTACTACGAGCTGGTGTAGCGAGGGCCCGCGCTGGCCGGACTTATACTCCGGGCCGTTCAGGAATGGCCTTCGGTGTTCTGCTCCGGGTGATGATCGTAGTGCAAAAAGCGCTCGAGCATTAAATCTCCCGTAATGTGCTCGCCGCTGAGCACCATGGCCAGCAGGGCGCCGCCGAGGACTTGCGGCGCAATGACGAGGTATGGCTGGACGAGCTTCACGCGCTCCATGTGTT
>JBOGJW010000098.1:0-4213 GCA_050745245.1 Terriglobia bacterium
CCGCCACCCCGGCGACATGCGTAGCCACGCTCAACCGTCTTGCGGTTGACCGTTGGTCCGCCCGCCGGGTTCAAAAGCCCTCGGTCAGAAACTCCCGCCGCGGCGGGACCGTGGTCTGCCCTTAGAACCGGTTTGTTGATTCTAAAGGCTTATTAGGCTTCGTTCCGGCACTTTGTGCGTGTTGGCGGAGCCCGCCACCCGGCGGCATGCGTTGCCACACTCAACCGTCTTGCGGTTGACCGTGGGTCTGCCCGTCGGGTTCAAAAGCCGACGGTCAAAAACGCCCGCCGCGGCGGGACCGTCGCTGCCATCCACGATCCGCCTTCCGAGCGTAGCAGGAGCGCACGAGGAGATGGAGACGGGTGAGATAAATGAGACGGTATTTTTAATACGGAGATGACAAGGTTCCGATTTGCACCTGAAGGCGCCGGCTTGCGGCCCCCATTTGGAAATGCTCGCAAGACAGGCGCTACCAGCCCCGGCCGCTGATTTGCTCCCGCAGCTTCAGCTTGAACAGCGTCCCGGTGGCACAAGGCCGCGGCGGAAATGCTATAATTCAACAAAAATAGCGCTATCGCGCGCCGGATGGAGAGTCATATGCCGATCGACTATTACGAGAAGGTTTGGCACAACGGGAAATTTATTGCCTGGGACGATGCCACCATCCACGTAGCGTCGCACGTGGTTAGCTACGCAACTTGTCTTTTCGAGGGCATTCGCTGCTATGAAACCGAGCAGGGCGCGGCGATTTTCCGGCTGAAAGAGCACGCCCGGAGGCTGGTCGATTCCTGCAAAATCTACCGGATGGAGCTTGACTACTCGGCCGGCGATCTGCAGCAGGCCATGATCGAGCTGGTGCGCGTGAACCAGGCGCAGCACTGCTATCTGCGCCCCGTGATCTTCCGAGGCTATGGCGAGATCGGCGTCAACCCGCTGCAAAATCCCATCGAGGCTTTCATCCTCACGTGGCGCTGGGGCAAGTACCTGGGAGACCAGGCGCTAAAGAGCGGTATCGACGTGTGCATCGCCTCCTGGCAGCGGCTGGCGCCGAATACACTCCCGGCGATGGCCAAGGCGGCGGCGAATTATATGAATTCCCAGCTTATTAAGATGGAAGCGATCACGAACGGCTACACCGAGGGTATCGCGCTCGATAGCTCAGGAAATGTTAGCGAGGGCAGCGGGGAAAACATCTTCGTCATCCGCGACGGCAATATCTACACGCCGCCGTTTGCCAGCTCCGTGCTGCCCGGCATCACGCGCGACTCGGTGATCACGCTGGCCGGGGAGATGGGTTACGAGGTGATTGAGCAATCCATGCCGCGCGAGGCGCTCTATATCGCCGACGAGGTCTTCTTCACCGGCACCGCGGCCGAGATCACGCCGATCCGCTCGGTAGACCGCATTCCGGTCGGCAAGGGCCAGCCAGGCCCCATCACTCGCAAGCTGCAGGAGCGCTTCCTCGCCATCGCACAGGGCCGCGCCGAAGACAAATTCGGCTGGCTCACCTACTGTGACCAGCCTGTCGCGACGAAATAGGCCGCCGCGGCTTCCGCAGGGTGGGCACGGTCCCTGTGTTCCCTGACCGAGGGCTTTTTGTTTAGGTTTACAAGCCCGTGGTCAAGAAACGGCTTGACCGTGGCTGCCACTCTCCGAGAACGGCGTAGCGCAGCGCGGCCGAGCCGCAAGCAAACGCCACTCAGTCATTCCCGCGAAAGCGGGAATCCACTTAATTCATGGGCCCCCGCTTTCGCGGGGGTGACACTGCTACCACTTCCTTATTCCCTCATACTGCCGTAAATTTCTGCCGATAACGCCTGTTGAAACTCTGCCGGCGCACGCCGAAGGTCGTCCGTGCGCGCGGCCTGAAGGTGTACCGACATGACGTTGAATGAACTGCTACGCAAGGCGGCGGACGACAAGGCCTCCGATCTTCACCTGAAGGCGGGCAATTTCCCCTGCCTTCGGATCAACGGCGCGCTTCATCCTCTGACGCAATTCAGCCGCCTCGCCGGAGAAGACATTCAGGCGATGGCCACGAGTCTGATGAATGACCGCCAGAAGATGAAGTTCAAAGGCGCGAGCGAAATCGATATGGCGTACAGCCTGGAGGGCGTGGGGCGCTTCCGGGCGAATGTTTACCACGAGCGCGGACAGATCAGCATGGTGCTGCGCGTGATCCCTTCCACGATTCGGGGGTTTGAAGAGCTGAACCTCCCTCCGGTGGTTTCACGCCTCTGCGAGGAGCGCCGGGGGATGGTGCTGGTGACCGGCGCCACCGGCAGCGGCAAATCGACTACGCTGGCGGCGATGATCGACCGCATCAACCGCACGCGCGCCGAACACATCATCACTATTGAGGATCCTATCGAGTTCTATCACGAGGACCTGAAGGCTTTCATCAATCAGCGCGAAATCGGCTCCGACACGCCGAGCTTCGAAATCGCGCTCCGCTCCGCGCTGCGACAGGACCCGGACGTGATTCTGGTGGGCGAAATGCGGGACATCGAGACCATGCGGACCGCCATCCTCGCCGCTGAGACGGGGCACATGGTGCTCTCTACGCTGCACACGCTGGACGCGCAGGAGACGGTGCAGCGCATCATCGGCGTGTTTCCTCCCACGGAGCAGAAGCAGATTCGATTGCAGCTTGCCTCGACGCTGCGGGGAGTGATTTCACAGCGCTTGGTTCGCCGCGCGGACGGCAAAGGCCGCGTGCCCGCGGCGGAGGTGCTGGTGGCGACGGAGTTCATCCGCGAGTGCATTATCGATCCGGACAAGACGCGGCTGATTCGCGAGATCCTTGCCTCCGGCACCTCGCAGTACGGCATGCAAACGTTCGATCAGTCCCTTTATGACCTCTATTCGCGCGGACTGATCACGATGGAGGAAGCTTCCGCATCATCTTCGAACCCGGAGGAGATTAAGCTTCGCGCCGCGGGCATCCGCTCCGCGTCGGAGGTGGCTCGCGAAGAGATGGAGCACGCGGCGCACTCGCGCATTGAGCGGTTTGGCGAGATGTAGATCAACCTGGCCGCCGTGTAAGTAAGGTTTGAAAAAATCAACGGCCTCTCGCAATGACGCCAAGGCGCGAAGAGGCCGCAAAGCGGAGCTCGTGTAATTTCTTTGCGCGACCTTGGCGGCTTTGCGCCTTTGCGAGAGGCTGTTTGCAGCCAGCTATACTCGCGCCATCTCTCGCTCATATCGCACCCTCACAATCCCCCCGCACGATGATACTGCCTGCCATCCCAGGCGAGCAATGTAATGCCTCAGTCTTGGGCGCGGATGTAGCGGCGGGTTTATCCCGCCATCCAAAAATGGCGGCGTAAAGCCGCCTCTACGCGCCTGAAACTGAGGCATTACCGAGCAATCCTGTTTAAGCTCAGCCGCCCGCCGCTCCATGCTATATAATAAATTTTCGTCTCATCCGGCCCCGAGAGCGTAAATCTAATTTCTGCTGCGCCTCGGTGTTGCGCCCGGCCTTCATTCCGGGCGATCCTGCTTTTCAGATTCCGGCTCGACGGTGCGCCATTGAAATTCCTCCTGGTGAGCCTCCTGAGCACGGTGATCCTCGCTGCCGCCTTGCCTTTCGCGGGCTACTCGCAAGCGCCCGCTTCCCCCGCTGCGCAGGCGCCGGCGAACCCTTCGGCGCTGCTCCCGGCCGAGAACCTGCCTCCCGGATCAGCGTCGCGGGGCGAAGCCCTCTTTGAGGGGCGTGTCCGGCTTCACAATGGCGGTCCTGCCTGCGCCGAGTGTCACAGCATCGCGGGGCTTCCCTTCCCGGATGGCGGAACGCTCGGGCCGAATCTCACCAGCGTTTACAAGAAGCTGGGCCACCGCGGAATCGGGACGACGATGACGACCCTTTTCTTCCCCACCATGACAGCCATCTACGACCCGCACCCGCTCACGCTTCAGGAACGCGCCGACCTGATCGCCTTTTTTCAGCAGGCGCAAACGCGCACGCCCGCGCGCTGGAACACGCGAATCATTCTGCTGATTGCCATTGCCGGTTTCCTGATCCTGCTGGGCATCACGCAGTTCGTCTGGCGGGGCCGCTTGAGATCGGTCCGCGCGAGCATGGTGGCACGGGCGGGGCGGCAGAGGGGAGCGGCGTTGTGAGCTGGATCAAGGACATCTATAACCCGAACACGCGGCAGTGGGAAGAGTTTTACCGCAACCGCTGGCAGCACGACAAGGTGGTGCGCAGCAC
>JBOGJW010000099.1:0-10052 GCA_050745245.1 Terriglobia bacterium
GCTCGGAGGGGAGACATGTAGGGTTTGGCAATTGCAGGATCAAAATGATAGACGGTGAAGGGCCTTCCGTTTATTTGGATAGCAATCTCGTTCCCGTGGCGGCTGAACTGAACCTCCGCACTTAAAGCTTGGCAAGTTACCACCAGGATCGCGAGCAATAAATACCGCGAAGCTTTCGAAATCATGAATTACCTCCGCCAGAAACCTGCCGCTAGTGTAGCTGGGTGCGCGCCGCCGCTATTGCTATGCCCAATAGTTGCGGTCGAGGGAGCGGTACTGAATGGCTTCCGAGATGTGAGAGGAGCCGATTGACTCGGCGCCTTCCAGATCGGCGAGCGTGCGCGCAACTTTCAGAATGCGGTCGTGCGCGCGGGCGCTAAGCCCCAGGCGATTGACGGCGCTTTCGAGCAGCCGCTCGCATTCCGCGGAGATGGCGCAGTACTTGCGAATGTGGCGCGGGCTCATCTGGGCGTTGCAATAGATTTTTTCGCCCTGGTAGCGCTCAAGCTGGCGATCCCGCGCCTTCACCACGCGGCGTCGAATCTCGTCCGAGGTTTCTCCGCCCGCGTCGTCGCGCAGCTCGCGGTAGCGCACGGCCGGCATATCGATGTGAATGTCGATGCGGTCGAGCAGCGGGCCGGAGATTTTCGAGATGTAGCGCTGGATCATCGGTGGCGTGCACGCGCACTGGCGCGACGGATCGTTGAAAAATCCGCAAGGGCATGGATTCATCGCCGCGGCCAGCATGAACCGCGCGGGAAACGTCAGCGACATCGCCGCGCGGGAAATAGTGACCGTTCCATCTTCGAGCGGCTGGCGGAGCACTTCGAGGACGTTGCGCTGGAATTCGGGCAGCTCGTCGAGAAAGAGGAGGCCGTTATGGGCCAAGCTCACCTCGCCCGGCCTCGGAACCGCTCCGCCGCCGATCAGGCCGGCGTCGGAAATGGTATGGTGCGGCGCGCGAAACGGCCGTGTTCCCACCAGTCCCACGCCGGGCTCAAGCACGCCCGCCACGCTGTGAATCTTGGTGGTCTGAATGGCCTCCTCGAACGTAAGCGGCGGCAGGATGGCCGGGATGCGCTTGGCCAGCATCGTCTTTCCGGCGCCGGGCGGCCCAATCATCAGGATATTGTGCCCGCCGGCGGTCGCGGCCTCGATGGCGCGTTTCGCGTGAAGCTGGCCCTTCACGTCGCGAAAATCCACCGCAGACTGGGCCGACTGCGACAGCATCTCCCCCACATTGACGCGCGCCGGAGTGAACTCGCGCGTCCCGTTGATGAAGTCGAGCGCTTCGGGCAGCGAGCGCAGCCCGTATGTGGCAACGCCCGAGACCACGGCGGCTTCGCGCGCGTTTTCCGCAGGCAGCACGAGCTTCGGAAAGCCTTTCGCCCGCGCCATGGCGGCGATCGAAAGCGCGCCCTTAATCGGGCGCAAGCCGCCATCGAGCGAAAGCTCGCCCAGGAACAGGCAGTCCTTCAGGCTGGGTTTCAGCAGCGCGCCGGTGGTCCCGAGAATACCGAGCGCGATGGCGAGGTCAAACCCGGAGCCTTCCTTTTTCACGTCGGCCGGCGCAAGATTCACCGTGACGTTCTGGAACGGAAATTCCAGCCCGCAGTTCTTAATGGCGGATTTGATGCGCTCGCGGCTTTCACGTACCGCGGCGTCCGGAAGACCCACGGTGGTGAAGTTCGCCTGTCCGGCGGAGATGTCCACCTCGGCTTCCACCGGATAGGCGTCAATACCGAAGACCGCAGCGCTGAAGGTCTTGAAGAGCATGGAGTCCTTGATGAAAAAATGGGCAGCGCCGGGCTATTTCCGGCGTTATCCCTAGCCAGCGAGACGCTGGCGCTACGCGGCTCGCCTTTAAGCCGCGGCGATTATATCAAAGGTTTGCTCTGTCGATGGCCTCCGCAACGCGAAAGGCAGACCGCGTGGCAGCATCCTGCCCCGAGTTGTAATTATCCGCGTAAGCGCCCGCAAAGAAGACTCGTCCCACCGGCTCCGTCGTCGCGGGAAAAATTTTGGGTAATTCTCCCGGCGGATATAGGATGGTTTCACACGCCATCGCCCACGGGTCAAGCGCCCAATTAAATTCCAGCGCCTGCTCAATGCCATCGGACTTCCCAGGATAATAGCGGCGGAACGTCTTCAGAGCGTCAGCGGCGGAACTCCCCGGCAAGGACGTACCCACCAGGATCGCCCGCTCGGTCTTCACCTCATCCGCCATCCTCCACAGTTGCTCCAGGCTCGGCGGCCCTTCCACCCAATTCGGACTCACCCCGTCTTTTTCCCAAAACGCGGTGCGAGCCTGGAAAACGATCCGCGCGACGGAGTAATACATGACGTGCTGGAGGGCGTAAGTCTTGCGCTCGGGCCAGGGCGGATTCACAGGAAGTATCCGCAGCATGACGGCCGACATGCAGCACACCAGGTAATCCGCCTCCACCTTCTTCCGCTCGCCGAACTCCTCGTAGTGCACGGTCACGCCACTGGCTCCGTGCTCGATCGCGGTGACGGGAGCGCCCAGGTGAATCCGCTCTCCGAGCTTTGCGGCGAACGTATCGGTCAGCACCTGGTTTCCTCCCTTGATCCGATGAAGGTTAGTATGGAAGAGAGGCAGGCCGCGCATCTTGAGAATGGCCGCATACCACACCACCTGCAGCGCGGAGCCTTTGCCCCCAAAGAGTCGGACCGCGCCCTCAGATGCTTCTTCCTTCCTCAGCAATTCAGAAAGCGTCATCCGGTCCAAATGATTTAGCCCGGCATCGAAAGGCTTGTACTCGTTCTTGAAGCGCTCAATGTAATTCTCCAGGTAAAGCAGAGGGAAATCATCCCACGGGTGCTCGCCAAGAAACCGGATTTCCCTGGTGTTGAGACCAAAGCCGGCAAGAGTTTTAGGGTTGCGAAGATCCTCTTCGCTATACATTTTGCCGCCGATGAAGCGCATTAAGTGAGCGCGGCGCGGATAGTAAAGAGTGGCGAGGCCGAATTCCCGGACGTATCGGCGGTAGACATCGTAGCCGGGATAGGTGAAATGTTCTGCGCCCACGTCGGCGTAAAGACCGTCGGCGAGCGGATCGTAAATCGTCCGGACGTGGCCGCCCGGCCGCCCGGAGGCCTCCAGCAATACTACATCGTGGCCTCGCTTCATCAGCTCGTAGCCGCAGCTGAGGCCGCCGATTCCGGCCCCGGCAATGATCACCTTCTTCGGCCGGCTCGCTGGTGTGCGCATCCCGGCCATTGCCGGCTCCAATGATCCTGCGATCAATGCAGCTCCGCCTAGCTTTAGCGCCTGCCGCCGATCTAGCCGTGCTGGCCGTCCTGGCTTGCCTCCGCAATTCATAAATAGACCATCCTCCGAATGTTTATACATCATAATGTCCAAATGCTGATTCCCCGGCGGCGCTTTTTACGAACTCCAGTAGCGGGTCTCTCCTCTTCCCTTCTTTGGTCTTTAGCCCCGCAGAGCCTCCGCGGGCGCGGCGCCACAGAGCCGGAGCGGGTTTTCGAACGCGATTATTGGAATGACTGGCCGCAGTATTTTCGCGCCAGGGTCAACGAAGCGCGAGCCCGCCGCAAGGCGGAGCTGCTTTCACTCCGCACGGCGTCAGACGTTCGGAAGCGAGCTGAAACCGTGCGAGCGCGGCTCTGGGAGCTCATCGGCGGGCGCATGCGGAAGACTCCGCTGAATCCGCAAACGGCGGGCGTCATCCGCCGAAACGGCTATCGCATTGAGAAGGTTATTTTCGAAAGCCAGCCCCAGGTTTACGTCACGGCAAACTTGTACGTTCCTGCTGCGGGCCGCCGCCCTTTCCCCGGAATCGTGTCCCCGCTCGGGCATTACCCGGAAGGCAAAGCCGCTCACGACTATCAGCACGTTTATCAGAACCTGGCGCGCAAAGGGTTTGTCGTGCTCGCCTTTGATCCGTTCAGCCAGGGCGAAAGGGCGCAGTACCTCGATCCGAAAACCGGCGAGTCGATTTACCGAGACCCGGACGATGGCCACGACGAAGCGGGAATGCCGCTTGTGCTGCTGGGCGGCACGTTCACTCAGTATCGCGCCTGGGACGCGATCCGGGCGCTCGATTATCTCGTGACCCGGCCCGAAGTTGACGCCAAACGAATCGGCTGCGTGGGGCACTCCGGCGGAGCGACGATGACGATGTTCCTTTGTGCGCTCGAGCCCCGCATTCGCGCGGCCGTGATCGTTGAGGGCCACTTTCGCAACTACGCCGGCCCGCATTACGAGCCGCCGCAGGGCTATGGAGACGCGGAACAGAACATCGCCGGCGGCCTCCCTTTCAACATCGACCGCGGGGACTTGGTCTGGTCCTTCGCGCCCAAGCCGGTCCTGCTGTGCTACACGCCGCGCGATGGCATCGGTTGGACTACGCCCGCCTATCTCGACGACGTTCAGGAAATCTTCGAAGAAGCGAGAAGCGCTTACCGGATTCTGGGCGCCGAAGAGCGAATCCGGCTGTTTGCCTCATTCTTGCCGCACAGTTTCGATTTCTTTAACCGGCGCGAGACCTATGGCTGGTTTAATCGCTGGCTGGGAGACGAGAGTTCAGGGACCGAAGAGAAGCCGTTCGATGCGTCGCCACCCGGCGCGCTGAACTGCACCAGCACCGGGCAGGTGCTCACGTCGCTCGGCGGGCGGTCCGTGCTCGAGCTCACTGCCGAACGCGCCCGAGCCTTGGTTGCTCCGAGCCCCTTTCTCGAAGCCGGCGCGCAAGCGCTTCAGGCGCAGCAGCGGGTGCGAAGCTCGCTCGAGAAGCTGCTCGGCTTGCCTCCCACGCGCGCGCCCCTCCGGGCGAGGACTCGCTCGAAGGGGAATCAGGACAACTTATCAATCGAAGAAATTGAATTTCACTCCGAAGAAGAGGTTCGCGTGCCGGGCTGGTTCCTGAAGCCGGTGCGGGCCAGCGAGCGTGTTCCGGCGATTCTCTGCCTTCAGGAGCGCGGTAAGGATCAGGTTGCGGCGGACGAGACCAACGAGCTGCGCGCCCTGGTCCGCAAGGGATTCGCGCTTTTCGTCGCAGACCTCCGCGGCTCCGGCGACACCGCTCCCTGCTTCCCGGTGGCCGCGCCGCGTAATTTTCCCAGCGGGGATTGGATGATCAGGAATTATTCCTACGCGGGCCTCGCCATCGGTAAGCCCGTGCTTGGCCAGCGCGTTTGGGACTTCCTGCGCTGCCTGGACTACCTCGCCGCCCGGCCCGACGTGGATGCCTCGCGGATTTACGTCGCCGGCGCGCGCGGCGGAAGCGTTGTTGCGCTGCTCGGGACTGCGCTCGATCGTCGGCCGCGGTCGCTGTTCTGCGAGGGCCTTCTCGCGGACTTCCGCTCCGTGGCCGAGGAAGGTAAATATACGTGGGGCCTTGCGTGGTTCGTCTCCGGCTTTTTGCGGGAGATGGATTTGCCGGACGCAATCGCCGCCATCGCTCCACGCCCGGTTTGGACGTTCAACGCGGTTGGCCCCCAGGACGAAGTGCTCTCCGAATCAGCCCTGCGAACGCGCCTCAGACCGGCGTTCGCTTCATACTCCGCGCTGAACGTACCGGGCCGCCTGCGAACGCTCGTCGAGCGCGCGCAGGAAAAGCCGCGGCTTTTAATGAGCTGGCTTGAAACCACCTAATCTAACGGGTTGCTGAAAAAGTTTTCCAAGCCCTGTCATTCTGAGCGCCAGCGAAAAATCCCTTTATTTCGGCTCAGGGCAAACTCCGCGAGGAATATCCATAGTTTTAGCGCACAGCAATCAGCGCTCAGCAGGAGAACTTTAATCTGAAAGCTGTTTGCTGAGTGCTGAACGCTGAGAACTAAAGGCTCTTATGACTGAAAAATTCAACTCGAACCCTGCAAGCGCGAGCTCGTCATCGAAAACTCCCTCGCCTCCAGTGCAACCGACGCGGCGAGAATTTTTGAGACGGTCCGCCGTTGCCGCCGCCGCGCCGGCGATGGCAGCGAAAGCATCGGCGAGCGATCGTGGCGGCGCGGAAAACGCAAAAAATCGTCCCAATATCCTTATCATCATTGCCGATCAGTTCCGGTGGGATTTTGTCGGCGCCTATGGGTTAAATCCGATGGGTGTGACGCCAAACCTTGACTCAATGACGCGGCGCGGCGTGGCCTTCCAGAATGCCGTCACCAATCAGCCCTTGTGCTCTCCTTCGCGGGCGTGCCTGTTTACCGGCCAGTATGCTACACAGACCGGCGTATGGAAGCTCGGCCCCGGACTGCGCCCCGGCGCAACCACGCTCGCCACCGTGTTGCGGAGCCACGGCTATACGGCCAACTACATTGGCAAGTGGCACCTGATGGAGAATGGCGACGAAATGTCGAACAGCCACGGCTATGTTCCCCCGGAATACCGCGGCGGTTTTCTCGACCTGTGGGAAGCGGCGAATGAGACGGAGCGGACCACTCATCCCTATGAGGGCGTCATCTGGAACAGGGACGGAAAGCTGATGGAGTTCAAAGGCGTCTACCGCGTCGACTATTTCACGCAGCTTGCCGTCAAGTTTCTTCGCCAGCCGCATCAAAGGCCCTTTCTGCTGGTTGTCTCGCAACTGGAGCCGCACAATCAGAATGACCAGGAGCGCCCGGTTCCCCCCAGGAAATACGCCGGGAAGTACGCCAATCCATTTGTTCCGCGCGATCTGCGGCCCTTTGCTGGAGTCTGGCAAGATCTGCTGCCCAGTTATTATGGAGACATCAAGGCCATCGACGACTCGGTGGGCGTGCTGCTTAAAACGCTGTCGGAACAGGGTCTCGCCGGGAACACCATCGTCGTGATGCTCAGCGACCACGGCAACCACTTCTTCACCAGGACGCACGCGGAGTATAAGTGCACGCCGCACGAGAGTTCCATTCATATTCCCCTGCTCATGCAGGGGCCCGGCTTCAATCACGCGAAGATGATTCCCGAGGTCGTGAGCATGGTGGACGTTGCGCCGTCATTGCTGGATGCCGCCGGCGTACCCGCTCCCGATTCCATGCAGGGCAGGAGCTTCTTTCCGCTCCTTAGCTCTCCGGCGGCTCGCGCGCGATGGCGGCAGGAAGCGTTTATCCAGATCAGCGAATCGGAAGTTGGCCGGGCGTTACGAAATCAGGAATGGACTTATTGCGCGATCGATCCCACCCGCCAGCGGGCCGAGAGCAGCGAGAGCTACGAGGAGTACCAACTGTACAACCTCGCCTCCGATCCCCATCAGTTGCTCAACCTCGCCGGCAGGTATGAAACGCGCGCCGTGGCTCAGGAACTCCGCGAGCGCCTCATCGCGCGAATAACCGAAGCCGGGGAGGACGCGCCCTCGATCTCGCCGCGCCGCTTCTATCCTTAGCGGGTAGCGCAGCGCGGCCTTCCGGCCGCAACCAAACGCCATTTACAGTCATTCCCGCGAAGCTTGTCCTCCGCGCAGGCGGGGGAGCTGGAATCCATTTCATTAATGGACCCCCGCTTTCGCGGGGGTGACGGTGGCCCGCGAGCATCCAAAATGTTTGCTAAAAAAACAAGAAATTACGGCATTGCAATGCAAACTTCCGCTTTTGAGGTCTGCGGCTTCTGTCGGCGGAAAAACCGTGGACGTGAGACGCGCAGGTCCGCGCTACCCCGAGCGCCGCTACAGGCGAAGCGGGAGCGTGAGCAGGGCGCGAGCGCCGCGCTCCTCCGCGCGATTTTCGAGTGTCAGCGTGCCGCCGTGGGCTTCCGCGATCTGCCGGCACAGGACCAGCCCGATCCCCGTGCCTTCGGGCTTGGTGGTGAAAAACGGCACGAACAGATTCGAGGGATTCGAGATGCCGGGACCATCGTCTTCCACCCAAAGTTGGAGCCGGCTTCCGTTCTTCATCCAGCCAACCGTCACGTTCCCGCCGGTTTGCAGGACCGCGTCCACCGCGTTCCGAATCAGGTTAATCAGCAGTTGCTCGAGCTGGTCGGCATCCGCGTACAAGCTGATTTCCGGGCCCGCCGCAACCCGGACGGGAATGCGAGTCTCAAGCGCCGCAGCCCGGCCCACCCAGGCGCTCACTTCAAGCGGCTTTGGGCAGGGCTTGGGAAACTTCGCGAGCTTCGCATACGCCCCGGTGAATCGGCCCAAAGCGCCGGCGCGCTCGCCGATCACACGCAGGCCGCATTCCAAGTCCTGCTCCCAATCGGAGGGGCGCGGACTGCGGCCCAACAGGTTCGCCAAGCTTCCGGCCATGGATTTGATCGGCGCCAGCGAGTTGTTGATCTCATGCCCCAGTACCCGCACCAGCCGCTGCCACGCTTGCAGCTCCTCTTCGCGCAGCGCGCGCCGGACATCGGCGATCACGAGCAGCTGCATCGGAAGGCCGCCCTGGCGGAAACGCGCCAGGCTCACCGCCCATCGCCCGGAGGGATCGGGCGCGCCGGGAAACGGCATGGCGAGGATGCGCTCCGTGCGGCCCGGCTCGGCCTGCAAACAGGGCTGCAACCCGAGCTCTGCCGCCGTGGCGCCTGTCAGTTGTTCGGCGGGCTTCGCCAGCAGCCGCTGTCCGGCGCGGTTTACCAGCCTTACGCGCTCCTCGCCATCCAGCGCGAAGACGGCGACATCGATCTCTTCCATCACGGTGCGCAGCAGCGCCGTTGCCTCGAGCGCTCCCAAGCGCTGCTCGCGCAGCAGGTCGACGACGGCGTTGGCCTCGCGCATCACCTCCGCCAGCGCGTCTTTTCCCACCGGGTGGCGAACGTGAAAGGAATAATCTCCTTGCCGCAAAGCGGCCAGCAAGTTCGAGAGCGTCTGCAGGGGCTTTTCCACCCGCCTCCGCAGCGAGAGGCATGTAAAAATCCAGAAGAGCGCCAGCAGGGGAGGCAGCGTCCAGCGCAATGCGGGGCTGTGATGGCCGGTCCACAGCAGGATCGCCGCAGCAACCACCGACGGCGCGCCCGCAAGCAGAGCAACGGCGATAATGCCTGCGGTGAACGTCCGCGGACCGATGCTGCGGTGTTGGCGTTCCATGAGGCTGTAGCGGCGGCCGGAGCCTGACCCGGCGAAGGAAGGCGCCGCCGGCTCTTGAATCTTCGGCGCTCATGGAGCGCCGCTATACGGGCGCGCCTCTTCGGGGTTGCTTCGCGGTTATTCCTCGGCGGCTCGGATCCCGTACTTTTCGAGCCGGCGATAGAGCGCGCTGCGGCTCAGCCCGAGAGCCTGGGCCGCCTGGCTGATGTTGCCGTCGCATCGGCCGAGCGACTTCTGGATGAGCAGCTTCTCAACCTCTTCCAGTGGCAGGCTGTCGAGCCGGCTGCGAAGCTCCGCTTGCTCGGATGGCGCAAGGCCCAAATCCGCCACTCCTACCTCCGCGCCCTGCGTCATCAGCACGCCGCGCTCAACAGCGTGATTGAGCTCGCGCACGTTGCCCGGCCAGGCGTAGTCCTGGAGCGCCTGCCGCGCCGGCGCGTCAAATCCTGTGACCGACTTTCGATACCGCCCTGCGAACCGGCCAAGAAAGGACTGCGCGAGCGGGATAATATCCCCGGCTCGCTCGCGCAGCGGCGGCAGATGAATTTCCACCGTGTTCAGCCGGAACAGAAGGTCTTCCCGGAACCGCCCGGCGGCGACTTCTTCCCGCAAATTGGCGTTCGTGGCCGCAACCAGCCGCACGTCCACCCGATAAGGCTCCGGCGAGCCTATGCGCCGCACCTCGCCCGTCTCCAGGACGCGCAGCAGCTTGGCCTGCTGGCTCATTGGGACATTGGCAATCTCATCCAAAAACAACGTTCCCCCGGAGGCGAGACTGAACTGCCCCGCGCGGTCGGACTTGGCATCCGTGAAGGAGCCCTTCACGTGTCCGAACAACTCGCTCTCGAAGACGCCCTCGGGGATGCTTCCGGCATCGACGGTGACCAGCGGGCCGGCCGCGCGCTTCGAAAGCGCGTGCAGTGCGCGGGCGGTCACCTCCTTTCCTGTGCCGTGCTCGCCCGTGATCAGAACCGTGGCATCGGACGGCGCGACGCGATGGATCAGGTCGAGCGCGCGGCGCATGGCCGGGGAATTCGCAATCATCGCAGACGGCTCGGCCTGTTGCAGGCG
>JBOGJW010000100.1:0-3828 GCA_050745245.1 Terriglobia bacterium
TGTCAAGGCAAAAAAGGAACTTGAGCCAGCGGATGGTAACACCTTTATTTTCAGCACGCGCTTTTCAAGTTCCTTAGGAGACACGAATAATGTATTGTTTTTTTGAGGGTCTAGCGCGAAAAGCCTCTGAAAACAAAGCACATTAGAAATTGCTAATCAAAAACAAACCCGAGCTCTAATGAATCAATCATGTCTGATGGGCGTTGACGTAGGTGCCACGAGCACGCGCGCCGTGGCTCTGCGCGCCGACGGCCGCGTGGTGTGCGCGGCAACATCGGACCACGGACTCGCGCCGCGGACTCGGGTTTACACCCCGTACTTTTTAGCGTAATGCCGGAAGGAGCGGTAGGAGATGCGGAGCAGCTCGGCGGCGCGCGTCCTCACGCCGCGCGCGGCGCTGAGCGCTTCGAGCAGGTATTGCCTCTCGAGCTCGGCGATGCGCGCTTCGAAGTCGAAGCCCCCTTCGGGCAGCGAGACGACGCCTTTCGGGTGAGTATCAGCGCGCTCAGAGCATATCGATTCGGGAAGGCGTTCAGGGCTCAGCTGCCGGTCTTCCTCGCCGGCAAACGCCACGGCCCGCTCGATTGCATTCTCCAGCTCGCGAACGTTGCCAGGCCAGGAATATTCCTTCAGGCGGGCGAGAGCGGCCGGGTCAAAATCGATGAGCGGCTTACGCGTTTCGGCGGCGAATCGCCGCAGGAAGCGGCGCGCCAGGGGCTCGACGTCCTCCTTGCGCTCGCGCAGCGGCGGAACGTGAATCGGAATGACGCTCACTCGATAGTAGAAATCCTCGCGAAACTGCCCGGCGGCGACCATAGCTTTCAGGTCGCGGTTGGTGACGGCGATGAGGCGTATGTCCACCGGAACGTCCGCCGTTCCTCCCAAGGGCCGCACCTTCCGCTCCTGGAGCACGCGCAGCAGCTTCACCTGCATGCTGAGGCTGGTCTCTCCAATCTCGTCGAGCAGCAGCGTTCCGCCGTGCGCCGCCTCGATAATTCCCTTCTTGCTGGTATCGGCGCCAGTAAACGCGCCTTTGCAATACCCGAACAGCTCGCTTTCGAGCAGCGTTTCCGGCAGCGCGCCGCAGTTGATGGAGACGAATGGCTTCTCGCGGCGCAGGCTGGCTTCATGAATCGCGCGCGCCACCAGTTCTTTTCCCGTGCCGCTCTCGCCCGTAATCAGCACCGTGCTCTGCGTTGGCCCGACGCTGCGGATGGTTTCAAGAATGCTCTGCACCCACGCGCCCTGCCCGGCAATGTTCTCGTGCGCGAACACGCGCAGCAGCTCGCGGCGCAGGCTGCGGTTCTCTTCGCGCAGCGCGATCTCCTCCAGCGCGCGGTCGATTACCAGCTCCAACTCTTCCACCAGCCGGTCGGTCTTGATGACGTATCGATAGGCGCCGAGGTTCATGGCCTCGACCGCCGTCGATACGGTCGGCACCGCCGTAATCAGGACGAAGAGGGCGGGGTTTCGAGTGGTCTGCGCGAAATCGAGCAGCTCGGTTCCGGTAACGCCGGGCATACGAATATCCGAGATAATGACGTCGTAGATGCGCCCCTCGATCTTCTTCTTCGCCGCCTCGCCGCTTCCCACGGTCTCGACGTCATGCCCGCGCCTGCGGAAAGCAATTTCGAGGAGCTGGCAGAGCGATTCTTCGTCGTCGATGATCAGCAGGCGGGCCATCAGTTTATGTGCTGCCGCGTGGGGAGCTCGATAGTGATTCGCGTGCCTTCGCCGGGCTTGGAACGGATGTGGACGTCGCCGCGATGCCCTTTCACGATCTGGTAGCTGATGGCGAGGCCGAGGCCGGCCCCGTCCCGGAACCCGGGATGAAACGGCTCGAAGACGTTTTCCATCTGGTCCGGCGTGAAGCCCGCACCGGTATCTTCGAGCACGACGGCCACCTTGAGGGCGCCCGGCTCCTCGATCATGGCCGTCAGGCAGCCTCCTTTGGGCATCGCCTTCAGGGAATTATTGCAGACGTTCCAGAAGACCTGGCGGATCTTGTCCGAATCCACGCTCGCCATCACCGGACGGCGCGGGAAAACGCGCCGTACGCGGCAGTGCGGGCCGAACAGCGGATGGTGCTCGAGCAAAAGCAGCGTCTCATCCAGCAGGTTGACGAGGTCGGCGGGCTGAAACTCGAAGTGCTGCTCGCGCGAGTAGACCAGAAAATCCGACATCAGCTTATCGAGCCGCGCGGACTCGCGGCTGACGATGCCGATTAGCTTCGCCTGGTCCTCATTCAGGCTGGCAAGGCTCTGCAGGAGCTTTACCGATCCCGAAATGGACGCGAGCGGATTCCGGATCTCATGAGCGATGCCGGCGGCTACGCGGCCCAGGCCGGCCAGCCGGTCCCTCAGTTGTTCTTCCGCCTCGCGCTGCTTTTCCTCCGTGAGGTCGCGGAACGTGTAAATGTAACCCACCACGCCACGCCCCGACACCCTGAGAGGCGACGCGGAGACGCCCAGAATCCGCTGCTCGCCACCCGGCACGCCGTAGGCTACCTCGCGGCGGGTCAGCGCGGATGCGGCTTCTGGCCCCCCTTCGGCCAGCGAGACCTCGGGCCCCAGGATCCGCTCCACGGGCTTGCCGGCGAGCTCCTGAGGCGGGGCGCGCAGGATCGCGGCCCCGGCCGGGTTCACCACCAGTATCCTTCCCGCCAGATCGGTGGTGATGAGTCCGCCGCTCATGCTGCTGATCACGTTTTCGTTCAGAGCCTGAAGGCTCGCCACCTGTCCCGTCTTGTCCCGCAGCTCCTCGCCCGTTTTGCGCAGGTTTTCGGCGAGGTAGCTGGTGAGATACGCGACGGCGAAAAAGCCGAACAGGCTGGCCAGAACCTTGAGCTCGAACGTACCGAGGTCGACGGGAACCGCCGCAGAGCTCAACATTCCGCCCAGCGCGGGATGCCGTCGAGCAAAGGCTGGATAGAGCGCCGGCAGGTATGTCAGCTCCAGCATGGCCCCCATGCAGACGAAGCTGAAGCCGGCAATCAAAAACGCCTGGGAGCGCGAAAGAACGATGCTGGCCATAATCACGGCCAGGAAATAGAGCGAGATGAAATTACTCTCCAGGTTTCCGGTAACGTGCACAATCACGGTGATCATCACGATATCACCGCAGATTTGCACGTAGGCCTGGAGCAGCAGGTCGCGCCCCAGTTGGTTGTAAATCAGGTAGAAGAGCCCAAGAACATACCACAGGATGATCGCCATGCCGAACGCCGTGATCGACACCGGCGTTCCGGCGCTGCCGAGCAACTGCCGGAGCGCGTAATCGATGGCGAATACGAAGGTTATGATGACGAACCGGATCTTAATGATCCAGGAAAGCCATTGCTGGAGCTGATCGGAGGGTTCCATGCGTCCCATTGAAAGCAGTATACGGGTGATAAACAAGCCAAAACAAGGGAAGCGCCGCGCTGACTCACGGCGCAGTACCCGTTTCGGCGGAATAGCATTGACATCCTGCCCCGTTTTATTCACATTTAACAGTCTGCGGATTTGAGTTTACAAACATCAGCAATTCTTCAGGAGCTCTGCGAAGAAAGGAACAATTCATGGACAGGCAATTGCGGCTCGTCGAGCTTTGCATACTACTCACTTTGATCGCGGTAACGGCCGCTTGCCACAAGCGCGTGCCAGGAGTGACCGGCATTCCTGCGGCGCCATCGTCGGGTCCCGCTCCGGCGCCGCCAGGACCGCCCACCTGCACGCTTACGGCGGAGCCTGCGACGATTACGGCCGGGCAATCCGTGACGCTCACCTGGACCTCCAGCAACGCTAGCACGCTGGAATTGAAACCGGGTCTGGGACAGCAGGAAGCGCA
>JBOGJW010000101.1:0-2430 GCA_050745245.1 Terriglobia bacterium
AGGTTCTTACACCGAACGATTTTCCTGACCTTGCTGCCGTGGCCGAACGACTGACGAAATTCCAGAGCTACTATGAATCCATCGCCAAACCGTTCGAGTGGAAATTCACCCGAAAGGACCTGACACAGCTCCTAAGCAGAATGGAGCCGGCTGCAGCTTGAGCCCGAAAAATACGTGACCGAACTTATGAAACGACCGACTTAGGAGATGAATGAGACGGTTTTTTACGAGCGGCTGGAGCGCCGACCCAAATTTTCGGAGCGCGGCTTCGCGCTTCTCCCGGCATCGCCAGCACCGATGATTGCGTATGTTATAGTTTTAACCGAGCGGGCGCGCGGCTGAGGTGCCGGGTGGATTTCGAACTCTCAGAAGAGCAGCAGGAAATCAAGCGGTCGGTCCGCGAATTCGCGGAAAGGGAAATTCGCCCGCACGTGATGGAATGGGACGAGGCTCAGCACTTCCCGGCGGAGATTTTTCCGGAGCTCGGGCGGCTGGGATTAATGGGCGTGACCTTCCCGCCGGAGTATGGCGGCGCTGGACTCGGTTACGTGGAGTACACCGCGGTAATTGAGGAGCTTGCGCGCGTAGACGGATCCATTGCAATTTCGGTCGCGGCCCACAGTTCCCTCTGTGCGGGTCATATCTACGAAGCCGGCACGGAAGAGCAAAAGCGGAAGTACCTCACGCCGCTGGCGCGCGGCGAGAAGCTTGGGTGCTGGAGCCTCACCGAGCCGCAGGCGGGCAGTGACGCCTCCGGAACCCGGACGACGGCGCGGATCGATGGCGATAACTGGATGCTGAACGGCGCGAAGACGTTCACCTCAAACGGCACGCGTGCCGACATCTGCGTGGCCATGGCGGTGACGGAAAAGACCGCGCACAAGCATGGAATCTCGGCATTTATCATCGAGCGCGGCACGCCCGGCTTTCATCCCGGAAAGAAAGAAAACAAAATGGGCCTGCGGGCCAGCGACACCGCAGAGGTTGTTTTCGACAACTGCCGCATTCCGCGCGCCAACTGCCTCGGCAAGCCCGGTGAGGGATTTATTGACAGCCTGAAGGTGCTGGATAAGGGGCGGATCTCCATCGCGGCCCTGGCCGTTGGCATGGCGCAAGGCGCCTTCGAGGCGAGCCTGAATTATGCCCGGCAGCGCCGCCAGTTCGGCAAGCCCATCGCGGAGTTCGAAGCGATTCAGTGGAAGCTCGCGGATATGGCCGCGGAAATCGATGCCGCCCGGCTGCTGACGCTGCGCGCGGCGGCGCTCGCAGACCAGGGAGCGCGCGTGACCCTGCAGAGCGCAGTCGCCAAGCTTTTTGCCGGCGAGACGGCGGTGAAGGTGGCGAACGAGGCGGTACAGATTCACGGCGGCTACGGATTCCTCAAGGATTATCCCGTCGAAAAGTTCTATCGCGACGTGAAGCTCTGCACAATCGGCGAGGGTACCAGCGAGATCCAGCGCCTCGTGATTGCCCGGGAACTGTTGAAGAACAGTTGAGAGTTCAACGTTGAACTTCGAACTATCAACTCTTCATGACTGGGCGGCGCAGGTTCGGGCGGGAAACCGCCTGGCGATCGCGCGTGCGATCACAGCCGTTGAATCGGGCGGTGAGTCCAGCCTTGCCCTCCTGAGAGTTCTGTTTCAGGCCGGGCGTCGCGCCGAGATAATTGGCGTTACGGGTGCGCCGGGCGTCGGCAAGAGCACGCTGGTTGACAAGCTAGCCCGGCTTTACCGGGGCGAGGGGCTGCGGCTGGGGATCCTGAGCGTTGACCCCAGCAGCCCGTTCAGCGGCGGCGCTCTGCTCGGCGACCGCATCCGCATGCAAAGCCTCTCCGCCGACCCGGAAGTATACATCCGCAGCATGGCTACGCGGGGGAACCTGGGCGGGCTTTCCGCGGCCACGCAGGACGCGGTAACGGTTCTCGAAGCGGCGGGCTGCGCCGTGGTCCTGGTGGAAACGGTGGGCGTGGGCCAGGACGAGGTGGAAGTCGCAGGGCTCGCGGACATCACCCTGCTGCTTCTTGCGCCCGGCGCCGGTGATAGCGTGCAGGCGCTGAAGGCGGGGGTGATGGAGATCGCGGACGTTCTGGTGATCAACAAGGCGGACTACCCTGGCGCCACACGCGCCGAGCAGGAGATCGCGGCCGTGCTCTCGCTGCGGCCTGACGCGGGGGAATGGAAGCCGCCCATCGTCAAGACTGTTGCCTCAACGGGCGAGGGCGTTCAGGACGTTCGAAGAAAAATCGAGGATTTCCGCGCCTTCGGCGAGGCCAACGGGTTGCAAGAGCGCCGCGAGAGAGAGAAGTGCCGGTCGCGCCTTCTGGCGCTGACGCGCCAGCGGCTGTTTGAAAAATTTGTGCGGCCGCGCCTCGCCGATCCGCGGCTCGATCAGGCGGTTGACCGCGTCTTGCGCCGCGAGCAGGACCCGCAC
>JBOGJW010000102.1:0-4598 GCA_050745245.1 Terriglobia bacterium
CGAATGCCCTGGGACTCACATTTTCGCCCAGCAAGGCGGCTCAGCCGGTGCAGCCAGTGGAGGATGACTGGCGGTAGGAGCTGCCGGTAAGTATCACGCGCCGGCGAGATTTTTGCGGCCCATCAGCCAGACGAGCGCGAAGCCCGCGAGAACGATGCTGAGCAGTGCCAGCGAGCCCGGCTCGGCAGCAGTGGCAGGCGGCGTGTAGTTGTAGGTCACGCTCTCGGTGCCGAAGGTGGAGTTGATGCTCGCACTGGTCCCGTTTTTATTTCTAACCAGAACGCTTGGGACGATGCTTCCCGAACCGGTGAACTGAGCGAGGGCAGCGCCGCTGCTGACGTTAAAGTTCCTTATGAAGGCCGGCCCAGAGCCGTTCCCGATCCCCAGAGCGTCCATCACAAAGGCGTTCCCGGCGAGAGTCAGCGTATACCTAGCCTGATTGGTGTCGGAAGGCCCTCCGCCGCTCCAGGTCGCGATTGCGGTGGCGTTGAGAGTGATGGAGTTCAGGGTCCCGAGCGCGCTGTTGAACTGGTTGAAGGAAGTTCCGGCTTCGTGCGAGTAGCCGCTGAGCGTAGCGAAGGTGAACGTCTCGGTGATGCTATTCGCCCTCAGCGCTTGAGGCATCAGGGCCATGGCAAAGATTATGCTGGCAAGGATCATCAGTTTCGACATGCTGGCATTCGGTAACCTCATTTCCGTTTACCTCCCTTTGAAATGCCACGAGGTTTAGTTCAGGCTTGGCGCCGTGTCAACCGAATTCTGTCGAATTGTGTAATGCCTCAGTTTCGGGCGCGGATGTAGCGGCGGGTTTATCCCGCCATCCAAAAATGGCGGCGTAAAGCCGCCTCTACGCGCCTGAAACTGAGGCATTACCGAATTGTTGCTAGAATTCGTTGCCAGGGACTGCCCCGGCGCCCGAATATTCGCCATGAACCAGGCGAAGTAAGCGCAGGCCGCGCCCGATTGGGCATTCTCGATTGTTGCCCTCCCGAGTCACTACTGCCTTTCCTTAAGTTGATCACGGCTTGCCCCAGTCCTGCCAACTCAGCCCTTTGATATACGTAAATTCTCTGACGTTTGCCGTCACCAAGGTGATCTTTTGCCTTACCGCCTGCCCCGCGATTAATAAATCGTAAGCACCGATTGGCTTGCCGGCGGCCTCCTGCATTGCCCGGAGCGTGCCGGCGGCCTTAGCATCTTGATCGTCGAAGGGCAAGGGCATAATCGGGCCCGCAAAGAAGGTTTCCAGCCTCTGCCGGTTCGCTTCCTGCCGCGCGCTCTTCGCGACGCCGTACCACAGCTCAAAGGCAACGATCGAAGAGACAAACAGCGTGCTACCGCCCGCAATTGCTTTCTGGAACCGGCTGCGGACGGGGGCCGGCTTTCCGTTAATGAGCGCGATGCACGCATTGGTATCGAGCAGGTAATTCACTTGAAGATCTCGCGGCGCGGCGTGGCGGGCTGCTTCCGGCCGGCGGCCATGAACGGTTCTGCGGCCGAGCGGTCCATCTCTTCAAACCACTTCGTCGCGTCGGAGAGATAAGGCTCCAGAAGAACCCCCTCAGGAACACGACGTACGCGCACCCGGTCCCCCTCAAAGCGGAACTCCCGAGGGAGTCGCACGGCCTGGCTTCGGCCATTGCGGAACAACTTGGCGGTGTCTGTATCGCTCATAATCTGTTATCTCCTTTCGAGATTAATATATACCATGAATATATACCAGTCAAGTGGATTGAAAATGCAAGCCGTCAGTTTTCGGGCGCGCAGTGGAAGGACTTCAATCTTCGCCTGTGAAGGCGTGTTGAGGTATCATAAGCTTTTCTGAGATGAAACGACCCGGGTCGAAACGGCGCCGCGTCTTGGATGCCTTTTCCGCGGCGGCGGGGCCCCGAGGCGCATGCGTCTCAATTCCCTTATAAAACCTGCCGGAGGTGACATGGCGAGTGTAAGCACGTTCGATTGGGCGACGGTGGTGAACTACGCGAAGCGCAGCGAGGTTGCCGCTCCGAAAACACAGTACGAGCTGCCCGGCGTTACGCTGGAGGACCACCTGGGCGTGCCGGTGGCATGCGTTCCGCTCTGGCACGCGGTGGTCACGGCGCGGCTCAACGTGCCGAAGGGCGACAAGAACGCTCTGCGGCGCGCCCAGGAGCGCGTGGATAAGGCGCTCGCGGAGATCGAGGCCATCTATCCGTTGAGTCCTGGCGGGCTCTTTATCCAGGTTGCTTACGGGCTTCCGTATTTCAAGGAATACCTTCCCGCTTCAGTCACCGAAAAGTTCATGCCGCGCGCGCTCGACAATGGCAAGCGGGGCGACTGGGCGCTGATCGACTCGATAAAATTTCCGAAAGATCCCGCGCAGCTCATTCTCGAGCACAACGATATTTCAGTCCATTTCAAGAGCGACTTCAACGAGCACATCAGCGACGCTATTCGCGCCCTCTTCCAGCCTGGCGCGCAGTCGCTCAACAGCATTCCCGGCGAGAGCGTCTACGTGGGCGACCTGTTCAATGTCACGTCGATCCGGCGCGGTTTTGCGGGGCGCGGCATGCCGCGCACTATGGCGCAGCGCCTGCGCATTCCGGGCGCGGATAAGATTCCGCCTGGCGCGATGCTCTTCATGGGCTTCACGTCGAGCCACCTGCACGGCCTCGCGCAGGGCGGGCTGCCGAGCTTCGAAACGATACCGGACTATACGGATCAGACGCCGGAGAGCTACTTCGCCGCGGGCACGATCATGCACCTTTCGCACATCGTGATCGACCTCGAAGGCTGGTACGGGCTGAAGCACGAGGCGCGCCTGCATCGCATGTTCCACCCGCGCCGCACGGAGGGCGAGGAGGTGCTATCGCCGTCGCAGGCGCCCGAGACCAGCACGTTCAAGGGTGAGCTTGAGGAGGACGCTAAGAACCGCGGACTTATCGGCCACAATGCCCAGATGCAGTTCCTCTCGCGCGTCGATAAGGACACCACCACGGTCTACGGCGAGCGCCTGCCCAAGGGCACGGTTATGTTTCTGCGGCAGGATTTCGACACGGTGGAAAATCCCTTCGAGTTCGACTCCGATGGCCCGGTGAATCCCACTCCGGTCCCCGGCGTTCACTTCATCGGGTTCGCGCCGTCAGCGCAACTGTTCGAGAAGATCCGCAAGGAGATGGACGGCGTCGACCTTCAAAAAAAGTACAACCTGCCCAATGAGAATACGGGCTTCACGAAATTCCTGGTAACCACGCACCGCCAGAATTATCTGGAGCCGCCGCGCGCGCACCGCTCGTTTCCGCTGGCGGAGGCCGTCTGAGCCGCGGTCGCGCAAGGGCGGGAGCGGGCCTTGCAGGGCTCGTCTGCCTCGCTACGCTGCTCGCCGGGTGCGGGTACCGCATGGCGGGGAAGGGCGCGCTCCTTCCTCCCGATGTGAAGTCGATCGCGGTGCCCGTGTTCAAGAACAAGACGCCGCAGTTCCGGATTGAGCAGCAGATGACGGCGGCCGTCACCCAGGAGCTGATCGAGCGCACGCAGTACCGCGTCACCCCGGAGGTCAGCGGAGCGGACGCGGTGCTGCGCGGCACGGTGAAGGAAATTCACCAGGGAGTGGTGACGTTCAATCCGCGCACGGGCAGCGCCACGTCGCTTCAGATCGAGGTAGTGGCCGCCGTGGAGCTTGAGGACCTTCACAGCAAAAAGGTTATCTTTTCAAATCCCAACTACATTTTTCGCGAGCAGTACCAGGTGAGCCCCACTGCGGCAACGCTTATCGAAGAGGATAGCCCCGCCTTCGAGCGTCTCTCGCAAGATTTCGCGCGCACGCTCGTGACCGACATTCTCGAGAACTTCTGACCCGTAGAGGCGGCTTTATGCCGCCACCTAAGATGGCAGGGTAAACCCGCCGCTACACGTTAAAGCCAAATTCGAGTTTCCAAATTCCCCTCATCCCGTTGTAAAATCGGCGCTGCACGTCTCAAGGGCTCCATCTCATTAATTACAGAAAGGGGTAACAAATGTGGAATGATTTCAAGGCGTTCGCCATGCGCGGCAACGTGCTGGATATGGCGATCGGTATCATCCTCGGAGTAGCCTTCGGGCAGATCATCACTTCGCTGGTGAGCGACATCATCACGCCGCCGCTCGGCCTGCTCCTGGGCCATGTCGATTTTTCAAACTACTTCGTGAGTCTCACCGCGCAGCACTTTTCGACCCTTAGCGATGCCAAGCACGCGGGCGCGGCGGTGATCGCGTATGGCCACTTCGTGAACACCATCATTAACTTCATCATCGTGGCGTTCGCCATGTTCCTCGTGGTGAAGTGGTTCAGCAGCTTGAAGAAAGCTCCTCCTCCGGCGCCGACCACAAAGAACTGCCCCTTCTGCCTTTCGAGCATTCCGCTCGGCGCGACGCGCTGCCCGCATTGCACGTCGCAGATTGCCGCAGCGTAAGCGCGGCTCGGGATGGTCGCTGGAGCTTTGCTGACCGCTGAACGATGTGATGCAGAAAGCGGCTTTGCCCCGATTTGCGGAAGGGCTTTGCCCTTCCGGAGGCCGACCCGCCTACCCAGCCTGATTTTTTGCGCAGCGCGAAGCCTCATCAACCTTCGCGCTGCGTAA
>JBOGJW010000103.1:0-9257 GCA_050745245.1 Terriglobia bacterium
ACCTCCTCAGAATGACAGGCCCCGACTTTTTTCACATCGTCTGAGCCGGCGTTGCGGGCTGTCCGGACCGCGGTCATTTTCATCGGTTTCCGCGGGCCGAAGGTCCCCCATGACAGACTCGAGATTCTGCGAAAATCCACGATTTCTTGGGCGGGATTTATTGTTCGGGCATTAGAAAGTTTTAATGTTATTTGTTTTCAATCATCAATAGGCTTCGTTCCGAAAAAAGCACTCGGCGTCATCCCCGCGAAGCTCGCCCTCCGCGCAGGTGGGGGAGCGGGGGCCCATTGGAGTAATGGATTCCAGCTTTCGCGGGAATAACTGCAAACGGCCTTTGGGTGCCGCCGCCAAGGCCGCGCCGTGCTACCCGGTTCTTGTCCATGCTCGTGCTCTCTCGCAAAGTGTTGCACAAGCGCTCGCAGAAATGGAGACGCGTGGGACGGATGAGACACGGGGACGTGCGCCAGCCTTCGGAGGGTCAAAAGCAGGTTTTTCTCCCGCTCTGCGGGAACAGAATGACGGGAGGAAGGAATCCGCGCGCCTGGGCGGAACTTCACGGCGGTTGTCCGGGCTAATTCGCCGGTCCTGAGATCATGAGCCACACTTCAGCCACCTGGCAGCCGCGGCCGTTCCCGCCCAAGCCCGGCTCGCGATACCACCTCAATTGCAGTTTGCCAGAGGCGGTCGCTTGCTTCGGGATGGCGAACTCGAGCGGCTTGACAGGCCACGGCTTCTCAATGTAGCCGTGTATCTCAACGTTCTCGTTGGCTGCCATGCGGATTTTCTTGCTCATGCTGTCTCCAGCGTACACCACCCGAACGCGGTAATGTGCGGCAGCATCGAGCCCGCGGTAATTCATCACCAGGGGCGCATCGAAGAGAGATTCCGCCCAGTTCTTCCACGCCACGGGCGCACGGTCGCCCAGGTAGTCCGGATAGCCGAACCCCGCCAATGAAGACGCGCGGAATTCCGGGTCGTTCACGCTGCCCAAACCGCGGGCGAGGTGAGGCTGGCGCGCCACGTTCCCGAGATCGTCATAGAATCCCCCCGGCCCGGGATTGGTGCGATCGAGGAGTTCCAGAATGGCGTCGATGCGGGCGTCCTCGGAGGGAAGCGCGCGAATCTCATCGACGCGGCGCCGCAGCCACGGCAGGTTGGTGATGGGCGCGTCAAGCGTATCGAGGGTTCCGCCGCGTCCGACCGCCTCGGCTTGATAGCGCTCCACGGCAAGCTGCATTCGGATGCTCTGGTAGAGGGCTTCACCGAGCTCCAGGATCCGCGTCCGCCAATCCTCGGCCGCCGCAGGCGCGAATGCCTCATCCAGAATGTTCCTGGCCGCCGCGAGCGCGGCCCGAACGTCAAGCTCGTTGGTGGAGAAGCCTGTGCGGGCCCCAATCGAAAGCGGTACCGGTCGCACTCCGAGCCGCCGCACCTCCTCGAGCTTCGCGCACGCGCGATGCTCCAGCGCCGTTTCATGGATCAGACGAGCGCGGACGTAAGCGTCGTAGTAGGCCCGGTACAGCCCTTGCTGGAACCGCCACTTGAGCAGGTCGTGCGGAGTGGCTTGCTGCTCCATCGCCTGAAACTGCCTGAGCGTCGTCAGCACGTTTTCGTTCGAAAGGAGCGGCGCGCGCCAGTTCTGTTCGAGTGAAAGAAGGCCCTGAGCGAAGCCGTCCGCGAGCTCGTCGCTAATGAAATAGCGGCTATAGTCGCGCAGCACATCCGCCACCTTCGCCTCAGGATTCCACGCCAGGCTGCTCAGCAGGAACTTGTTCGCGTCATCGTTGCAGCCTTCCGAATAACTGATGAAACCGATCGTGTAGGGACGGGAGAGCCGCCAGATGTTGGCGTAACTTTCGGGCCGCGGATTAATCACCTCGCGGCCTTCGGTGTGCGCGTAGGCGATATCCCACTGCGGAACAGGGTACTGGCACTGGAGGCTGTGGGTGATATCGGGATAGAGCCGAATGGGATACTGCCGGGGAAGGCGTTTTCGAAAGGCGGGCAGGTCAATAGAAATCTGCGGGCCGAAAACAACGCCGGCGAGCCACGCGGGCCGGCCGGTGTCGACAATCCGGAAGAACTCGTCCATCCACGCCTGGTTGAACGACTGCGGAGAAATCCAGGTGGCGGCGCTCGGATGAGAGCGGCGGAGATTGGCGTGCTGCTTCTCGAGCAGGGCGAGCAGGTACTTGGGCTCGGTGTGGCCAGGGTCGCCGCCGGGGACGAAGATCGCGTCGATGCGCGGCAAGGCCTCGAAAATCCGGCCCCACTCCGCAAGCGCGGATTCGACCGTCTGCGGGTTGGAATAATCCTTGTCCATGGCGGGATACCAGATCCAGACATCCAGCCCGTAGCTATCGCAAATACGGGACATTTCGACCATCATCTGCTTGGGCGGCAGCCAGAAGTTGGGACTGTCCGGCTCGTCGTCCGAGCGCGGAGGAATGAGCTCAATGGCGTTTGTGCCGAACACGGCAAGCTCCCGGATGTACTGGTCCCACATCGCCACGGTCCAGCCGTCGTAGGAGTTCGTCTTGGGGCGATAGCCCAGTTGGTGCCCGCGCAGCGGGTAGCGGGGGCTGGTGCTTACGCGGAGTCCGGCGCGGAGCTCAATTTTGTCCTTGCTCATTCGCAGAGCGCGCAGCAAGCCGCCCACTCCAAAAAGCACGCCGCGTTCGTCCGCTCCGATGGCCGCAGCCGAGGGCGCGCCGTTATCCCAGCAGCGCAACGCAAACCCTTCCGCGGCGGGCTTGGGATTCAAAATATCCTGCGGCAGCCGGCCGCCAAGCTGCCGTACGGCGCGCGCGGGAGCAACAACCACGCGCACCGGCGCGGATGCCGGCCAGCTTTCAGTGGAGCGCCAGCGGACCTCCGTTCTCCGCTCGACCTCCTCGATCAAAACCTGCACGGCCTTCTGCTCGCGCTTGGAGAGCCCCGGCGGAGCAAAGACCACGGCATTCGAAAGGTCCAGCTGTCGGACAGTTTCTGGCGCGCCGCTTGCCTGAGCCGCAAACGCCGATGCTCCCCAGATCTGCTTACGGCCAAGCGCGCCAGCCGCTCCGGTCTTCAAAAAGTCACGCCGGTCCATTGTTGTTTTCTCCAGAAGGGCTTTATCGATTCGCCGCTGAGGGATATTGCGGTAGCGCCGAGCGTCCAAGGCCGCAAACAAACGCCAGTTTCAGGTATTCCCGCGAAAGCGGGAATCCACTAATTAATGGACCCCCGCTTTCGCGGGGGTGACATCAGCGGCGGTGACCGCGGGCATCCCAAAAGTTTGCTCAAAGAACAGGAAATTACGGTATTGCACTGTCGGCGTCCACCGGCGAATCCGGCGGCGATGAGGACATCGCCGCTACAGCGGCGGGTCGACATTTCCAACGGCGCCAGGCGAGTCTACCAATGCAGCCGCAATCCGAATTGGATTTCCCGCGCGTTGGTTACGACGCCGGTGATCGTCCCCGCGGATCGCGAACCGATACTGGCGTTAGGAATATCAAAGTTCGCAGAGTTGAAGATGTTAAAGACCTCTGTGCGAAACGTCAGGCCGAAGCGTTCGTTAAGTCTGAAGTCCTTGGCGAGGGCGAAATCGTACGTGCTCAGCCTCGGCCCGATCAGGATGTTGCGACCAGCATTGCCAAACTGATAGAGCGGAGGGGCGGCAAAGCAGGCGGTATTGAACCACCTGTTGATGTTTTGCTGCGATGCCGGAAGGTTGCCGTTACAGACCCGGTTAGGATACTGCCCGGTTCCCGTATTGGCTGTGGAGGTGCTCATCGAGAGCGAGAAGGGCGCGCCGGTTTGCAGAGTAAGGATCCCTCGCAGGTCCCAGCCTCCCAGGAACGCTTCCTGGATGCCGCTGGCATTGCCCAGGAACCGTTTGCCGCGCCCGACTGGAAGCTGATAGAGGTGCCCCAGCGTGAACCGGCTTGAATAGTCGAAATCGGAAAGTCCATACTCCGCCGCGATGTCTCGTGGATTTTGGACGTTGCTGCGGCCTTCGCTGTCATTCGAATTGCCGCCCCCTCCATCATCCAGAGATTTGCTCCAGGTGTACGCGGCGAGTAACCAGAGTCCATTGGACATGCGTTTTTCAGCGCTTAGTTGCAGGCCATTGTAACTGGAATTCCCCACTGGCTCCCACGCGGAGATCGATGAATAGGCCGGCCACGGCTCTCGGGGCAGCACCGGGCCCGGACCGGGGAACGCCGTATCGGGATTCAGAGCGATGTTCAGGTGCGTTCCCTTGTTCCCGATGTAAGCGGCCTGGAGGCTGGTGTTGGCGCCCAATTGGCGCTGGACCGTTACGTTCCACTGCTGCACGTTGGCGGTCTGGTTCCCCGTGGGGATGTAGACCGCCGTCGGTGAGACCACGCCGGACGTTATGGGTGGAACGCCATTCGCAACCTGAAGGCAGGGCGCCGTCGCGCTACAGCTCACCGAGAATGTCGAAGCAAAGGGGTTGGCGATGAATAAGCGCGCCGAGCCTCCCGTACCCTGTTCATTGAAATAGAACAGGCCGTAAGCTCCGCGGATCACGGTCTTTGCGGTGGGTGTGTAGGCGAATCCTACGCGCGGACTGACGTTGCCGTGCTGCGTATCCACAATGGAGCGCGAGACGCCGTTTTGGCCGGCCAAGATGATCTGCCCGGTGGCCGGGTCAAAATCGGATTGCCGATTATATTTTTCGACTGGCGGCGTGAAGATATCGTACCGCACGCCCCAGTTCAGCGTGAACTTCGGGCGTATCCTCCACTGGTCCTGGAGGAACGTGCCGATTTCGCTGTACGAGGCTTCGGGAACCCCTCGAAGGTAAACGCCCTTGCTTGAGCCGTTCGGCAGCCCGAGCACGTACTGTGCGAATCCGTCGCCTGTCCCCGAAGGACTGGCCGGGTTAGTGGTGTAGATTCCGGTGAAAGCCAGCTCGCCGTTCAACTGGCCAAGCTGGGCAAATCCGAAGATGTTATGAATGCCTTGAAAGCCAAATTTCACGGAGTGGGCGCCGCGAACGTATGCGACGGTATCATTAAGCTGCCACGTATTCTGCGGAACGACTTCAGGCACCGCTCTTGCCGGCCCGATTCCCGTCAGGCCCGAGACATCAAGGCTCGTCATCGAAGAGGCGATGCCGCTGGTGTTGGCGCCCGCGATGCCGAGCTTTGTGGCTGTATTCTCGCCTTGATCGGGCGGAAAAACGCTGAGCCCGAACCGCGTGTAGCCGAGCGCGAACTGGTTGATCAAGGTGGGAGTGAAATCGTGCGTCTCCTGCCAAGTGGCCTGAGTGCTGGGAGCATTGTTGGCCCGGTTCAGCGACATGTAGGCAAGCGGGTTGATCTTGCCATTCACGAGCGGAGCGGCGTTGGGCCATCGCACCGTGGCTGTTCCATCGGTTACTCGCGCAAAGAAACTGTCCCTTTCCGAAATCGTATGGTCGATCCGGACGTCAAACTGATTCTGCCGGGTGACCTCGAGAGGCGTGAAGGTAAAGTTATTCGCCACTCCAGGCAGGTTCGGGAGCGGATAGACGGCAAGGATGCGCTGGCTCTGTGCGGAAATCCGGCCAGGAGGGATGAGGTTGCCGATAAACGGCTGCCGTGTGTTGGTGGCCGGATTGTAGGTTGAGGGGTCGTAGATGACGTTCTTGATGTCGGAAAAATCCCCGCCGCGCTCCAGCGCCGTGGGAACCGTATCAATGACGGTGGAAGCTTGATTGATGTAAAAACCCTGATAGTCGCCAAAGAAGAACGTCTTGTCTTTGCGGATGGGTCCGCCTAGCGAAAAGCCGAATTGATTCTGGCGGAACTTTGGCACCGAGGTATCAAAGAACTGGCGCGCGTCCAGTCCTGAATTGCGAAGAAACTCGAACGCGGAGCCGTGAAGCTGGTTCGAGCCCGAGCGCGTGATCACGTTGACCACCGCGCCTCCTGAGGCGAACTCGGCGTCGTAGTTGCTGGTCTCTACCTTGAATTCCTGGATATCCTCGACCAGCGGGAACACCTTAATTGTTCCAACAGATTGGTCGCGGTCATCGAGCCCGTCGATCAGATAGTCATCGAAGCTGCCCCGGCCGCCGTTTGAGACGATGGAGGCGCCAGCGCGCTGAGTCTCATTTCCTCCGCCCGTCTGCCGAACGCTGCCCACCTCGCCCCCGTTCGTTCCGGGAGCAAGCAGCGCAAGCTGAGAAAAGTTCCTGCCGTTCAGGGGCAGCTCCTGCGTGGTCTGCATGTTGACTACCGTTCCCACCTCTGAAGATGAGGTCTGAAGCACCGGCGCGCCCGTGCTGACCACGTTCACTTCCTGCGAAACACGCCCGAGCTGGAGCTGAAAGTCCGCCTCCACGGTCGCCTGCACTTGAAGGGTCAAGTTGCTGCGCAGGGCGGGCTGGAACCCCCGCGCGCTGACGCGGACTGAATACAATCCCGGCTTCAGGAGCGGTACGGAGTAATCTCCATTCGTCGCCGTCGCCGTCTTCACGGCAACGCTCGTATTCTGCTCGGTGATGGTAACGGTCGCGGCGGGCACCGGAGCCCCGGACGGGTCCGTGACCCGCCCGGTGATTGTCCCGGTGGACACTTGGGCGAATATGCCCGCCGAAAAGGCCAGCAACAGAACCGATGCGGCGCAAATGGCGCCAACAGCGCGCGAAAGTTTTGATTTCATATTCTTCCCTTTCTGTAGACCGCTTTATTGCAAGGCCTTCTCGATGGCGGCTTCGGCTACCGGTGCGAGCAGCGCGTAGCCGCGCGCGTTAGGATGGAGACCATCGTTCGAATAGCCTTCTCTGAACATGCCCCGGCGGTCGGCGACCGCCGAATAATAGCCGGCGAACACCGCGCCCGACCGGTTTGCGTAGCCTTTGATCCAGGCATTCAGCTTGAGAATATCGCCGGGCGGCCGGTGAGGTGTTTGAGGGTGCGCGGCATAATCGCTAATGGGCGTCAGCGAGCATAGAATTACCTTGATATGGTGCGCCCTGGCAATATCCGCCATGGCGCGGAAATTCTCTTCGATCATCGTCGCGGTTTCGGGCCCCGTATTGCGGGCGATGTCATTGGTGCCGGCCAGAATAATGACGGCGGCGGGCTTGAGATCAACCACATCAGGATACATGCGCACCAGCATCTGCGGCGTGGTCTGGCCGCCGATACCCCGGTTGACGTAGGGCTTGCCGGGAAAGAATCGGGCAAGGTTCCAGCCATCGGTGATCGAATCGCCCATGAAGACTACGCGGCCGGGCGCCGATGGCGCCGCCTCGAGCTTGAGATCGTCGGCGTGATAGCGGCCGAGCTGGTTCCAGTCCTCGAGCTGATCCGCCAGCCGCTGGGCGAAGCCCTGCAGGCAGCACGACGATTTCGGAGGGCTGAATTCCTGCACGAGTTGCGCGTGAGCCACTGGCGCAAGGGCGAAGAACAGGGTTCCCAAGGCAGCGCACACGCTTCTTTTCGGTTTCATCCGCCGGCTCTCCTTTTCCATGGTCGCGTTGAAGTATATATACGATCGCCTTATTATGTATATATCTCAACTAACGAGGTGGAATCATGTCCGTTACGATGACCTCCATCAGGCTGGATACCCGCTTGGCCGACGAAGCGGCTAAAGTCCTCGGCGTTAAGTCACGGACCGAGGCGGTTCATACGGCGCTCAGAGAAGTCGTGGCGCTGAAGCGGTTCAAGCGGCTGATGAAGAAACACGCTGGAAAGCTTTCGTTCACGGGCCTCGGTGAGTAATCTTGTCATCTTCGATACATCGATCTTCATCGATCATCTTCGAACGGGCCGTCATCAGGACCGGATCGAATCGGTCACCGGTCTGATCCGGACCTCTTCCGTCGTTCTCGCGGAGTTGTGGCGTGGCGCGACCACCTCGGCCGAGCGCGAGTTCCTTCGGACGCTGGAGAGAAATCATCCTATTCTGACTCCCTCCGAAAGGAATTGGCTCGAATCGGGCAGATTGTTGGGCAGGATTTATGCCGAACACGGCTTCACCCCAGACAAGCTGCGCGACCTGCATTTCGACGCGCTCATCGCGCTCACGGTGCGCTCTCACGGCGCCATGCTGATCACGTCCGACCGTTCCGATTTCGAATTGATTAGCCGGTATCGGAAAATTGCTCTCGAAGTCTGGTGAGCCCGCTGTCCCAAATGCCTTCACTTAGCGCCTGCGACTGCGCACCCCTCCTGAATAGCGACACCGCTGTCAACGCGATTTGCGAATCAGCCAAACCTCCGCAAGCCGCGACCGCTGGCGCCAGTTCAGTTTCTCTTCGTTCAACGGACGCTCCCAGGTAAGAATCAGCTTTCGATCTTTCACCAGCTCTGCGCCGATGGGAAACTCCTTGAATTCGCCCATCTGCCTGCCATCGAGCGTGGGCTCGACGAGCTCGCCGTTGATCCGCAGCAGCGCCTGCCCGTAACCCGTCGAGCGGATGATGTAGCTCGCCTCGGGGTCGAGGCCTTCGTAGAGCATCGCCGCCGGCCACATGGTGACCTGCCAGGTCAGCCGCGCCCGGCTGAATCCGTTGTCCCACCACCAGAAGCTAGGCCCGGGATGGCGCTTTAGCTGCGGGCCATTTTCCGGATCGCACCGCACCACGTGCGGCGACTTGGCGATGTTGCCGACATCGTCATAAAAGCTGCCCGTCCCGGGATGCTCCCAATTCGCGAGCTGATTCAGGCGGTCGATTTTCTCGCGCTCTGATCCGAGTGCGCGAATCTCCTTGAACTGATCTTCGAGCCACCAGCGATTGTTCAGCGGGTAATCGACAAAATCAAGGACGGCGCCCCGCTCCTCGCCGATGGCGTAGTACTTAGGCACGCTCGTCTGAAGTCCGATGGAATGGAAAAGCTCCTCGCAAAGCTGCGAAATGCGCGAGCGCAGCCCGGCGCTGACGGGATGCGTCACGGCGCGGTTCAGCACTGCTGCTGCTTTATCCATTGCGGCATCCGCGCCCAGCTTCCCGGCGCTTGCGAGAATTGCGTTCGCCTCCGTTTCGAGCCCGGTCTCATTCACCAAGCGCCGCCGCACGTAGGCGTCATAGTTCGCGCGCAGCAGGTACATCTGCCAGCGCCAGTTGCCTGCAAGCTGCGGAGCCTCGGTCTCAAGCTGGCGCCACTGGATCAGCGTTCCTTCCACGGCGCCATTGTCGATCAGAGGTCCATGCCAGTTTTTCTCCAGCGCCAGGATGCCCGCCGTGGCCCGCTTCGCTACGGCAGGGTTGAAATAGACATGCGCGTACTCGATCAGGATTTCCCTGGGTG
>JBOGJW010000104.1:0-2427 GCA_050745245.1 Terriglobia bacterium
CACCATGACCTGATCGTTACGAAAAAGCTGGTCGTCGGTGCGGAAGAAGTTAAATCCCGGAGTAGTTGAATTGGGCGCGGGTAGCCAGGGGCCATTGCCGATGCCATTTTGGAGGAAGGTCTCCAGGTGAGCGGGAATATCGGCGGAGGGGATCACATTTCCGGCGAAGGGTAAGCCGGTCGCGGGATTCATCAGCGGTTTTCCGGGCGTGACCAGGGTGGAAAGATCGCCGCCGAGCTGCGCCGGCGTCGGATAATTGCCGAGCAGCGGGAAGCCTTCGGACTGGCGATACCCCTCGTACGAGACGAAGAAGAAAGATTTATTCCTGCCGTTGTAGACCTTCGGAAGCAGGAGCGGCCCGCCCAGCGTCCCTCCGAACTGATTGCGATGGAAGGGGTCAATTCCCGGTGAGAAGAAGTTACGGGCATTCAGCGCGTTATTGCGCAGGAATTCGTAAACATCGCCATGAAATTGGTTGGTGCCGGACTTGGTCACCAGGTTGACCTGCGCCGCAGCCTCCACGCCGGACGCGGCGGAGTAGTTGCTGCCCGCCGCCTGAAACTCTTGGACGGCATCCACGCTGGGGGAGAAGGTGTTGCTGCCATGCTGCCACTCGGTAATCACGGTCCCATCCAGGGTGAACAGGTTGTAATCGCCACGCGCCCCTTCCATGTTGAAGCTGTGCGCGGTGGGATTGATGTTCACCGCGTCCATCGTGTTGCTGTTCTTGTCGAAACTCGCGCCCGGGGATAGGAGCGGAAGCTGTAAGAAATTCCGTCCGTTCAGGGGGAGCTCCGTAATCGTCCTGCTCTCAATAATCGTTCCCACCGTGCCATTGGTCTGATTGAGAAGCGGCGCCGTCCCTTTCACCGAGACCGTCTGCGTCACCGCGCCCACCTGGAGCCGGAAATCCTGCACGACGGTCTGGCCGACGTACAGCGTGATCCCGTGCACCGAGGCCTCTTTGAACCCCGACGCCTGCACAGTGAGATCGTAGACGCCGGGTGTCAGATCAAGAAAGACGAATGCGCCAACGCCGTTCGTACTCGCGGTGCGGACATATCCTTCGCTTTCGGAGCGAAGCTGAACCTTCGCCCCCGGCACAACCGCGCCGGTGGTATCCGTGACGGAGCCCCTTAAGCCGCTGGTTGAGCGCTGTGTCTGGGCGAAATTAAAAGGCGCCAAAACCAGGAAGAGAATGAGAAACAGAAGAAAATCGATCGCTCGAAATGATCGATGCCGCATGGATTCCTCCTTGCGAGAAAATTACCGCCCGAGCACTCGTTCCGCTCCCGCAAAACTGCTTTATGCGATTGAGTATTATCAGACCGGCAAAGGCTCGTCAACAGCTTTCTATCAAAAGTGTTCTTAATCCTTCGACGATGGCAGGAAACCCGCCGTGTTCCTGATGCGTCGGCAATGCTATTCTGACGGGGATGGAGGTGTTGCGGTTTTCGCATGGAAGGTGAATTTCAAGCCGGTGCGGCGACGGGCGAGCCGCTGACGGGAGACCGTCAGGGCGCGCCGCCGCCCTCAGCGCGCGCGGCGAGTCTTCCCGCCAAGATTCGCACCACGCTGGAGATGATCAAGTTTGAGCACTCGGTCTTTGCGCTGCCATTTGCGCTGACCGGTGCTCTGCTAGCCGCGCGCGGGTGGCCGGGATGGCGCCCGGTGCTCTGGATTATTGTGGCGATGGTGGCTGCGCGGAGCGCCGCCATGACGTTCAACCGGATCGCGGACGTGAAATTCGACGCGCTCAATCCGCGGACCAGCCGTCGCGCTCTTGCAACCGGCGAGATCAGCCTCGCCTTTGCCGCCGCCTTCACCGCGATAGCGTGCTGCGTTTTCGTGCTGGCGGCGCGGGAGCTGAATCCGCTGGCGTTTGAGCTCTCGCCTGTCGCGCTGGCCGTGCTGCTGGGGTATTCCTACACCAAGCGCTTTACGTGGCTCTCTCACCTTGCGCTGGGCTTCTGCCTTGGTCTCTCGCCCGTTGCGGCCTGGATTGCCCTGCGGGGCGACGTGGACGCCGGCATTCTGCTCCTGGGCGCTGCGGTAACACTCTGGGTGGCGGGCTTTGACCTGATCTATGCGTGCCAGGACGCAGAGGTTGACCGGCGCGACGGCCTTGCCTCCTTTCCCACCCGGTTTGGGATCCGCGCCGCGCTGCTCGGCTCAGCCGCGCTCCACATTCTGATGTTGTTCTTGCTTGTTGAAGCGGCGAGGCTGGAGCGGCTGGGCTGGCTGGCCGGACTGGGAGTGGCGCTGGTGGCGCTGCTGCTGCTCTACGAACACTTGCTGGTAAAGCCGCGGGACCTCTCGCGTGTGAATGCGGCCTTTTTCACCATCAACGGGTACATCAGCGTCCTGTTTTTTCTGACCTGGGGCGCGGATATTCTGCTTCACCGCTGGGTGTGAGAAGTTTCTTTT
>JBOGJW010000105.1:0-26428 GCA_050745245.1 Terriglobia bacterium
GCTCGGGGCAAACTGCGCCCAAACTCGGTTGATTCGCTCACCGGAAAGAACACCGGCAATAATCTGGGTGCGGAGATGCCGGTGATGCATTTCGAACAGTGGGAGGAAGAGGATACGGAGGTGCGCCTGCTGCTGAAGGGCGGAGGGTGCGAGAACAAGAACATTCAATATGCTCTCCCGTGCACGCTGGATAACCTGGGCCGCGCGGACCGCGACCTTGAAGGCGTGCGCAAGTGCCTCCTTCATGCGGTCTGGCAGGCGCAGGGGCAGGGCTGCGCTCCTGGGGCGATCGGCGTCTGCATTGGGAGCGACCGCGGGCACGGCTACCACCTGGCCAAGCAGCAGCTATTTCGCCCGCTTGATGACGTACACCCGGATTCGACGCTTGCTCTGCTGGAAGAGCGCGTGATGGAAGAGGCCAACAGGATTGGCGTGGGCGCGATGGGCTTTGGCGGGAAGGCTTCTCTGATTGGCTGCAAAATCACGGCCGCCAACCGGCTGCCGGCCAGCTTCTTTGTGACGGTGGCCTACGATTGCTGGGCGTTTCGGCGGCTGGGCGTGATCCTGGACTCGCGCACCGGCGCGATTAAAAGGTGGCTCTATCGCGATCCCGAACGGCCCGTACAGCGGCTCATCGCCGAGGGCGAGGGATTCGCGCTAAGCGGGCGCGAGGTGCGCCTGAAGCCGCCGCTCCAGGAGCACGAAGTGCGCGCGCTCCGGGTGGGCGACGTGGTGATTATCGACGGGCCGGTTTTTACAGGGCGGGACGCCCTGCACCATTACCTGCTCCATCATGATCCGCCCGCCGACCTGCGCGGCGCGGTACTTTATCACTGCGGCCCCGTGATGATGAAGGAGGGATCGTCCCCGAATGAGCGCTGGCGCGTGATGGCCGCCGGCCCCACCACGAGTATCCGCGAGGAGCCCTATGAGGCCGGCGTGATCCGCCGCTTCGGCCTGCGCGCTGTGATGGGGAAAGGCGGAATGGGCAAGAAGACGCTCGCCGCGCTTCAGGAATACGGCGCCGTCTACCTTCACGCCATAGGCGGCGCCGCGCAATATTACGCACGATGCTTCCCGAAAGTGCTGGGTGTGGACTTCCTCGAGGAAATGGGCGTCCCGGAAGCCATGTGGCGCCTCGAAGCGGCCGGCTTCCCCGCCATTGTGACGATGGACGCGCACGGCAACTCACTTCACGAGGATGTTACGTCGGCGACGGGCGCAGAGCTTGAAAAGATTGGTTCATTGAGCGATTGAGCGATTGAGCCATTGATTCATTGACTCATTCAGTCCATTGGCTGGTTCGAGGGGCGATTCAATGGATCAATGATCCAATGATTTAATGAATCAATCTACAGAAGCCGGCTTGCGATATCTCGTCCTCAGCGACATTCATGCGAATCTCGAGGCCCTCGAGAATTGCCTCGAATTGAGCGCGGGGAGGTACGAGCAGGCCGTCTGCCTGGGCGATGTCGTAGGCTACGGTCCGGACCCCAACGCTGTTATCGAGCAGGTAAGCCACACCGCCGGGACTACAATTCGGGGAAATCACGATCGGGTCTGCGCCGGGCTTGGCAGCGCTGAAGATTTCAATCCTGTTGCGCAGCTTGCGGTCGTCTGGACACGCCGGGAGCTTACGCCCGCTCACACGCGGTTACTGCGCGAGCTCCCCGCGGGTCCCCTGGCAATGCCCGGATTTGAAATGGTGCATGGGTCGGCAGAGGACGAAGACCAGTACGTCCTCAGCGCCGCCGAAGCGATCCCGTCCCTCCGCTCCCAGGCGGTCCAGTTGGTTTTCTTCGGCCACACCCACATTCAGGGCGTCTTCTCGCTGAATCGCGCCGGATCGTTTAAAGCAATTACCGCGCCTCGCGGACCCGACGGGCTCGTACTGAGCTTGCCTCTGGAGGATGGCACGCGGTATCTGGTCAATCCAGGATCGGTGGGCCAGCCCCGGGACCACGACTGGCGCGCCGCATTCGCTATTCTCGACGGCGAGGAGCGCCGCGTGGAGTTTTACCGCACGCCTTATGAACTAACTGCCACGCAGGCGAAGATGACACGCGCAAGGCTGCCGGAGATGCTCATCCGGCGCCTCGAGACCGGCCGGTGAGCTTTTTTCGGCGAACATTTTGCATCCTGTCATTCTGAGCGCGAGCGAAGAACCTGCTTTTTCGTGGAAGATAGCACAGGCGATGGCCACGATCCCGCCGTGGCGGGCTTTTCTGACCGTGGGCTTTAAGATGAAACGCTATATTTTCTTCCTATGCGCGGTCTTGCTTGTGAGCATGCCGGCGCACGCCGCCCCCGACACGCTTTCCGCGCCCGGAACGAAGCTAGACCTTCGCCAGGGCTGGATGATCCAATCCTCCGCCAAGGCGACCGAACCTGGCCGCGTGATCTCCACGGCCAGCTTCACGCCCGCTGGCTGGTATCCGGCCGAAATCCCTTCAACAGTGCTCGCGGCTCTGGTGCGGAACAAGGTGTATCCCGATCCGGATTATGGGATGAACCTGCGTTCGATCCCGGGAACCACTTACCCCATCGGCGCGAATTTCGCAAATCTCCAGATGCCGGAAGGCAGCCCTTTTCGGCGCGGGTGGTGGTTTCGCACGAAGTTCAGCCTCCCCGCGAGCGCACGCGGGAAGCGCCTGTGGCTGCACTTCGACGGCATCAATAACAGCGCCGATATCTGGCTGAACGGGCGCCGTATAGCCACAGCGGACCAGGTGAGCGGGATGCGCCGCCGGTACGAATTCGACGTAACGGATTTGGCGCTGCCAGGCGGAGAGAACACGCTGGCGCTGGAGGTATTCGCGCCCACTCCCGAGGACCTCTCGATAACGTTCGTCGATTGGAATCCCCTTCCGCCCTACAAGGACATGGGGATATATCGCGACGTGTACCTGACCGAAAGCGGCCCGGTGGCGGTCCGGCATGCGCAGGTGGTGACGCGATTCGATCTCCCGTCGCTTAGCGTCGCTCGCCTCACCGTGTCAGCCGATCTCGTCAACTCAACAGATGAAAGCGTGGCTGGCACACTGAAGGCGTCGCTCGGCGGGGGGGCAATTTCACAGCCCATTCGCCTCGCGCCCCACGAAACGCGCCGGGTGGTGTTCACGCCTCAGGCCTATCCCGAGCTCGACATTCAGCACCCGCGCCTTTGGTGGCCCTGGGAGTACGGGCCGCAGAATTTCTATCGAGTCCGATTGGAGTTCGTTACTGGCGGGAGCGTTTCGGATCGGGAAGACCTCCGCTTCGCAATCCGCCAAATCACCTCCGGGCTCGATTCGCAACAGCACCGCTTCTTCGTGGTGAATGGAAAGCGCATCCTGATCCGCGGCGCAGGCTGGTCGCCCGATATGCTCCTGCGGCTCTCCGCAGCGCGCGAAGAGGACGAGATCCGCTACGTGCGCGGTATGAATTTGAACGCCATCCGCCTGGAAGGCAAGCTGATGGACGATCACTTTTTCAACCTGTGCGATCGCTACGGCGTTCTGGTAATCGCCGGGTGGTGCTGCTGCTCGCGCTGGGAACACTGGAAGGCCTGGAAGCCTGAAGACTACGAGGTCGCCGAGGCCTCACTCCGCTCGCAGGTACGACGGCTGCGAAATCATCCCTGCATCCTGGCATTTTTCTACGGCAGCGATCATGCGCCGCCGCCCAAGGCCGAAGCGATGTACCTGAAGGTCTTTCGCGAGGAGCATTGGCCAAACCCGACGGTGGCCTCGGCGGGGTCCTACAACACCGCAGGCGCCGGATGGACGGGCGTGAAGATGACCGGCCCTTACAATTACGTCGGGCCGTCTTACTGGTACCTCGATCATCAGCGTGGCGGCGCGTTCGGCTTCAATACAGAAACCAGTCCCGGCCCCGCCATTCCGGTGCTGGCCAGCCTGAAGCAGTTCCTGCCTGCCGCGCACCTCTGGCCCGTTGACGCGGTGTGGAACTTTCACGCCGGCGGCGGCGCGTTCAAGGACCTGGACATCTACAACGACGCCCTGAACAAGCGTTACGGCAAAGCGCGCAATCTTGGCGACTACGTCGAGAAGTCGCAGTTGATGGCCTACGAGGGCGAGCGCGCAATGTTTGAGGCGTTCGGCGCCAACAAATACACATCCACCGGAGTCATTCAGTGGATGCTGAATAATGCGTGGCCTTCCACTATCTGGCACCTTTACGATTATTATCTGCGCCCGGGAGGCGGTTATTTCGGCGCCAAGAAAGCCTGCGAGCCTCTGCACGTGCAGTACTCGTATGGCGATCGCGCGGTTGTGGTCGTCAACTCCACTCTCCGAAGTTTTAGCAACTATCGGGTTACGGCCCAGGTGTTCAACTTGGGGCTCAAGAAGAAGTTTTCCAGGGCGGCGAGCCTGAATATCCCGCCGGACAGCGCCAGCCGCGCTCTGGCGATCCCGCCTCTGAAGGGCCTCACCAAGAGCTATTTCGTACGGCTCACGCTCGCCAGTCCGGCAGGGGACGTCGTGAGCCGGAATTTTTACTGGCTCTCCACGCACCCCGACGTTTTTAACTGGGACGGCTCCACGTGGTTCTATACGCCGCTCGAATCGTATGCGGATTTCACAGGCCTCAGCAAACTTCGTGAAGTCAGTTTGCAAGTCTCCTCACACCCCCGAATCTCCGGGCCGGAGGGGAGCGATGAGGTTGAGGTGCGGAACCCGTCCGCGCGCCTGGCGTTTTTCGTCCACCTCCGCATCCTGAAACGGCGGGGAGGAAACGATGTGCATCCGGTCCTGTGGCAGGACAATTATTTTGAGCTGATGCCGGGCGAAAAAAGAACGGTCACCGCCACGTATCGCGCCGCGGAGCTTGGCAGCGCGCAACCGGTTGTTGCTGTGGACGGCTGGAATGTTGCGCCCACGACGGGGAAATAATCTATGAATCGGCGCGCGTGGCTGGCACGCACTGGATTGTCGTCATTCGCTGCGGCGCTGGGATGGAACGCGCCGGCAAGAGCTTCGGAAAGCCCGGCGGGATCGCTCTGGTCCGTCTACGAGCAGTTTCTGAGGCGCGCGAAGTACGTCGACCTGACGCACAGAATCAACCCGCACATTCCCGTCTGGCACGGATTCGGGCCGTCGAAGTTCCTCCCGACCGTTGATCCGGCGACAAATCGTCCGTATACGTACCAGAAGGACGGATTCGAGGCTACGCACTACGATCTCTCGACCGATCAGCTTGGTACTCAGCTCGATCCGCCGGCGCACTGGAATCCGTACTTCCCCGCCATCGACGAACTGCCCCCCACCTTCGCCGTGCGCCCGCTAGTCATAATCCCCATTCAGGAGAAGGTGCGCCGTGACTGGGGATATCAAATGGACGTAGAGTACGTTCACGCCTGGGAACAGCGGCACGGCAGGATTCCGCAAGGCTCGGTGGTGTTCATCCGCTCCGACTGGTCGAAGAAATGGCCCGACCCCGCGCTGGCAGACCAGAAGAAGTTTCCGGGCGTCAAGCTGTCAGCGCTGAAGTTTCTCCACCTCGAACGCAAGATCCTTTTTCACGGGCACGAACCGCTTGATACCGACGACACGCCAACTCTCGAAGGCGAAGCGTGGCTGCTGCGCAATGGCTACACGCAAGCGGAGGGTGTAACGCACCTCGATCAGGTGCCCGAGAAGGGCGCGCTGGTAACCATCGGGTTCCCGAGGCTCCAGGGCGGCACCGGCGGCTACGCGCGCTATATCGCCATCTGTCCGCCGGATTGGAAATACGGCGTCTCGGTGGGAGAGCTGCCGGAGGCGCCCCTGTCGCGCTACTCAAAACCGCTTCATTGGGACCACAAGGCCGGCATGCGAGTCCGATAAGCAAGCTGCGGTTCAGTTTTGAACACATGCTCGCGCAAAGCAGATTACGATGGCTGCTTTGCCGGAACTCCCCGCAGCATACCCTCTAAGCTGATGTCCTCATCAACCTCCGGCCAATGGACTCCCTGGCCGTCCCCGATGATTTCCCAGTGCGCGCGCTGTTGAGGAGTAGCCTTCATCAGTCGCCACGACCATTCGAGTGGAACGCTGACGACTCGCCGGTCTGCGAGATGGGCGATAATGGCCGCGTCCGATACTTCAACGGACACGATGCGTGCGTCAGTCAGGATTGCAGTGCTCATCCCATGCCTTTCTAATTCTGGTCAGATTCGCGTCGACTAACTGCCGGATGCGGCTGATTTCTTGCTCTGGAAAGCCATAATTTCGAGCAAGCTCAACCGGCTTCAGCCAGAATTTACACAACATTTTCTCACGTTGTACGTGAACATGCATCGGCCCGTTGCAATCGAAGCTGAAAAAGAAAAACCTGTACGGGCCAGGAACACCTTTGATCGAAGGCATTGCAGGAAAGCATACAACACCGGCAGAGAAACGATCTCCCTCAGCTATAATTATGCCGCGCGCGCTGTAGCGGGCGATGTCCCCATCGCCGAAATGGCTGAAAAACAAGGCCGGCGGTGAGTACACCGCCGCTACAAAAAGCACCGGTTGAGAGCAGGAGGTGGAAATGACTACCTTGAACCGCCGCAGATTTCTCGAAGCCTCGGCGGCGTCGCTGGCGCTGGAGAGCCTCATGGCGGGCGGTGCGCCGATTTTCGCCCAGCGCTTTATGCGGGACCGGCAATTCCATAACAACCCGTTCGGTGCTGAGCTCGAGCGTCTGGAGGCGATGACGGGAGAGATGATCACAGGCTGGAAAACGCACCCGGATAATCTGCCGCATCCCGAAGACCCAAGCCTCAATGATTCGGACTGGCAGGTCGAGAACCCGCCATCGGAAGACAACAGGCGGCAACCTCCGGCGGGCGGCGGCGCCGTGTGGTTCCGCAAGTGGATTGAGATTCCTCAATCCCTCGGCGGCTACAAAATTCAGGGCCTGCCAGTGCATCTTGACCTCAGGATATTTGGCAGAAGCCGCGGACCGATTCGCGTCTTCTCCAACGGATCGATGGTGGAAATGACGCCCTCCAACACTCAGCAGCCGATTCTGCTGATGGAGCAGGCCAAGCCGGGCGCGAAGTTTTTGATCGCCGCCTATTCTCCCGGTCCGGCCAGGATTTTCGCCCGCCTCGAGGTGGAATACGCGGCCGGCACGTCAAACCCCGCGACCATGCTCGCGGAAATTCTTGCGGTTCAGGCCCTGGCGCTCTCGAAGGACTTTCCACAAGGTTTATCGGAGCGTAATTCCCAACTGCGCGCGGCGGTGAAGGAGATCAACTTCGGCGTGCTCGACCACGGCAACCAGAGCGCCTTCGACGAATCGCTGGCCAGCGCGGACCGCAAAATGCAGTCCTTGGCCCAATGGATGAAGCAGTTCACCATGCGCGCCGTCGGAAATTCCCATATTGACGAGGCGTGGCTCTGGCCATGGGTGGAGACGGTGGAAGTGGTGCGCGACACCTTCGGCACGGTTCTGGAGCTGCAGGACGAATATCCCAGTCTGTACTATGCCCAATCCACGGCCCAGGATTTTCTGTGGCTCGGGCGGTACTACCCGCAGGAGTTCCTGAAGATTAAAGACCGCGTAAAGAAGGGTACCTGGGAGATTGTGGGCGGCATGTGGGTGGAGCCCGATCTCAACATGCCCTGCGGCGAATCGCTGGTGCGGCAGCTTCTGACCGGGAAAGGATATTTCCAGAAGAAGTTCGGAGTAGACGTGAAGATCGGCTGGAACCCGGACTCCTTCGGCTACAGTTGGCAGCTCGCGCAGATTTATAAGCGCTCGGGCGTGGACTACTTCGTGACTCAGAAGATCTCCTGGGATGACACGACGCGGTTTCCCTATAAGCTTTTCCAGTGGGAATCGCCCGACGGCAGCCGGGTGCTCACTTACTTTCCGCACGGCTATGGAAATCACATCGATCCGGTTCAGTGCTCTCAATTTTTGGCGGAGGATGTGCCGCTGTGCTCGGGCTACCACGAGAACATGCTGCTTTACGGCATGGGCGACCACGGCGGCGGCCCCACGCGGCAAATGCTCGACGCCGCCATACGCTGGCAGAAGTCGCCCTCGGCCGCTTTCCCGAATTTCAAATTTTCAACTGCGCAGGAATTCTTCAATGATGTGGATGCCAGCCTCTCCAGCCTGAATCTTCCGGTGTGGAAGAGCGAGCTTTATTTGCAGTTCCACCGCGGCACTTACACGACGCAGGCGGAGAGCAAGAGGCGTATGCGCGAGAGCGAAGTGCTGATGCTCAACTCAGAGAAGTTCTGCTCGCTGGCCATGCTCCGCGGCCGCCCCTATCCACAGCCTACTTTCGAGGACTGCTGGCGCCGCGTCTGCTTCAACCAGTTCCACGACATGATGGCCGGCTCCGGGATTCATGTGAACTACGCGGATGAAGCCGAGAGTCTGGAATTCCTCAAGGACGCCTGCCTGCCGGAGCTCAATGCATCCCTTCGCGAGATCGCCGCGCGCGCGAACACTCAAGGGACGGGCCTGCCGGTGATCGTGTTCAACTCTCTGAGCTGGGAGCGGACGGACGTGGCGGAGGCCGAAGTGCAGTTTCCCGGGCCAGTCTCCGGCATCGAGGTTCGGGACCCCGCCGGCCGCGCGGCGCCGTCGGCTGTGGTTTCGCGCGATGAGTCAACTCACTGCGTGAAGGTGCGCTTCCTGGCACGATCAATACCCGCGATCGGCTATAAGGTATTTCACGTTGTGTCCCTTCGAAACCCGGCCGCGGTGGCATCTTCACTCAAGGCGAGCGGCACAACGCTGGAAAATGAGTTTCTTCTGGTAGAGCTTGACCCGAAAACCGGTTGCGTCACCCGGCTGGTCAGCAAAAAAGATGGAAAGAATATTCTCCGGCCGGGCGCGCAGGGAAACCTGCTCGAGACCTTTGTGGATAAACCGAAGAGCTTCGACGCCTGGAACATCGGATGGCCCTACGAGCAGACCAAAACGGAACTATTGGACGCCCAGGAAGTGAAGCTTGTGGAGAATACTCCGGTGCGCGCCGTGGTGCGCGTGCAGAAGCAGTTCCAAAAGTCGTCATTCGTTCAGGATATCTGCGTGTACCCGGAAATTGCCCGCGCCGACGTCCACATGCACGCCGACTGGCACGAGCAAAACATTATGCTGAAGGTAGCATTCCCGCTCGCGATCGCTCCCTTGATGGCGACCTACGAAATCCCCTACGGGACCATCGAGCGGCCCGCGATTCCTCAGGTGCCCGGAAAAGCGCCGGTGCCCTTTACCGAGGCTACGGACGTTGGCAAGAGGCTGCAAAAATGGGATCCGCTTCTGGCGCAGGAAGCGGAATGGGAAGTTTGCGCACAGCGCTGGGGAGATCTTTCGGAAAACGGCCGCGGGTTCAGCCTGCTGAATAATTGCAAGTACGGCTACGACACGGTGGAGCGCGGAACCATCCGCCTTACGCTGCTGCGCTCGCCGCGCTCGCCCCTGCCCAGCAAAGATCCTACGCACCCCTATGCCGACCAGGGACCGCACGACTTCACCTACTCGATGTTTCCTCACGCTGGCGGTTGGAAAGAAGCCGGGACGGAGCGCGCGGGCTATGAATTGAATTACCCGGTGTTGGCTTTTCCCGTCGAGCCGCACGAAGGCTCGCTGCCGCTCTCCCATTCGTTCGTGCAGATTGAGCCGGCCAACGTGATCCTGACGGCGATCAAGAAGGCTGAAAATGACAACTCGCTCATCTTTCGTTTCTTCGAGTTCGAAGGGAAGAATTCCCAGGTGCGGCTGACGCTGCCCGAAGCTGCCACGGCCGCCGTCGAGACCAGCCTGATGGAAAAAGAGGAAAATTCGCTCCCGCTCGCGCCGGGGGGGCGCCTGGTGACGACGCCGATTGGGCATTACGAAATCAAGTCCGTAAAAATCACCTTTGCGAACGCGGCGGGCAGCGAGCCTCCGCGCCGGGTGTAGCATAGGAAAACCACAGACGTCGCGCAGCGCGGCCCTGCAGCAACCAGACCGATCCTGTCGTCGCGCCTCCGGAAGGTGGCTCGGCTTGAGATTTCGATGCGGCCACGGACCGTGGCATCGTGAGGGCGAATGAGGTTTTCATGTGCGCTGGCGTTCGGCCTTCTACTCCCTGCCCTCGCGGTGGCACAACTGGAACACGGCAGCGTGCTGATCGTCGCCTATTCTCCCAGCGAGATCGTCATGGCGGCCGACAGCCGAGTGACCAACGTCCAGACGGGACAATTTCGGGATGACTACTGCAAGCTGGCTGCTCCCGAAGGGAAAATCCTGTTCGGCGGCACCGGGTTGGTGGAAAGCATCGGCGGCTTTGACTCGGTGGGCCTCGTCAGGCGTCTCGTGAGCCACATGACCGCGAACGGCCACGGCGGTTTCGTGCGACAAGTGGCGACGCGCTGGGTGGACGCCATGGAACAAAACTACGCGAAGCTTCCCGCCGATCTCGTCAGCCGGTTCATACAGGAAAACGGCGGGACGCGAGCGCTCGATTGCACGATGTTCGCCGGCGTGGAGCCCGGTGGCGGCCTCTCTCTGGTTCGCGCGCGGGTTTACTACGCCGGCGTTCCCGGCGGAAATCCAAGGCTTCAAGGCAGGATCACGATTATCCCGCTCCAAAGCCCGCAGCGCAATTTCCTCAGCTTCGCTGGTTGCGGTAATGTGGATATTCTGGAATCACTGCTGCCACCGAAAACGGATTGGGCTAAGGCGACCGTGCAGCACTGGAAGAATCTGACCGGCGATGTCCAGGCGCAGGCTGCGATCCAGGTGGTTCAACTCACCATCGCACGCGAAGCACCGCAGGCTTACGGCGGTAAGAAAGTCGTACCGGTCGGCGGGCCGGTCGATGCCGCGGAAATTCGCCCGAACAGCAGCGCTCGCTGGCTTCAGCACAAGCCGGACTGCGCCGGGAACTAGCCAAATTTACGCGGCCCGCAACCCCGGCTTGCGCCTGGGGCTACTCGCCTTCCGCCCTCCGGACCGCGATTCACTGGCGTCGAGGGAGCATTTTCGAGGCTTGCAACTCTTTGCGCCAAAATGCCGCAGATCTCAAGAGTGCAGGTGCCACGCTATTCATGCTTGTACTGCGAAATGCCGGCCAAAAAATGTGTCTCATCCGTCCCATGCGTATCCAAGCGTTCCCGCAGCGCAGGCTATAATCAAGTTCGCTCCCGGCCCGGGGCGCTTAGGCGGCAGGCTGCGCAGCAACAAAAAAGTTGCGGAACGAAGCCTAGCAAGCCTTTAGAATCAACAACATTATAAACTTCTAATGTTGGCGGGCCACTCGATGATCGACCGCGTCAGATTACCGTCCGATACGACGAGGCGAATATCAACGGTCCATTAATTCGGCGATGGGGACCTCGCCGCTATACCTCACGATGCGGCCTTTGATCCCGCCCCTCTTATGACCGCCAAATCAACTGAAAGCGGCGCCGGTGCCTCGGGCGGTGTCCGGCTGCTTCGGGTGCTGACGCTCTGGGACCTCGTCTTCTACGGCATCGTCCTGATCCAGCCCATCGCGCCGGTGCCGCTCTTTGGGGTGGCGCAGAAGCTTTCCGACGGCCACTTCGTCACCATCATCCTGATCGCCATGTTCGCCATGCTGATCACTGCGGTCAGCTACGGCCGCATGGCCGCGGTGTATCCTTCGGCGGGCTCCGCGTATACCTACGTCGGCAAGGGGCTGAACGCCCACCTCGGCTTTCTGGTGGGCTGGGCGATGCTCCTGGATTACCTGCTTCAGCCGCTCATCAACACCGTCTGGATCGCCGTCGCCCTGCATTCGCGCTATATCCGCGCGATGCCCTTCGCAGTGGCCGCGCTGCTGATTATCGCGTTCATGACGATCCTGAACCTGCGGGGCGTCAAGTCCTCGGCGCGCGCCAACAAAATCCTGCTAGCGGCGATGTGCGTAGTGATCTTCGCCTTCATCTTTCTGGCCGTACATTATCTCTACGGCACGCAGGGCTGGCACGGCCTTTTTGCGCTGCAGCCGTTCTACGATCCGAAGACGTTCAAGATGCCGCGCATCTGGCACGCCACGTCCTTCGCCGCGCTCACCTACATCGGGTTTGACGGCGTGACGACGCTCTCCGAGGAGGTCCAGAACCCGAAGCGCAACGTGATGCTGGCGATTGTGATCGTGTGCCTCTTTACGGGGCTCTTTGGCGGGCTGGAAGTCTACCTTGGCCAGCGCGTGTGGCCGAACTGGCACACGTTTACCAATCTCGAAACCGCTTTCATGGATGTTTGCCGGCGCGTTGGCGGCATGCCGCTGTTTGAGGGCATGGGCGCCATCCTCATCCTTGCAGCGCTGGGCAGCGGCCTCACCGGCACGCTGGGCGCGGCACGGCTCCTCTTCGGCATGGGCCGCGACAGGGTTCTGCCCAAGCGTTTCTTCGGCCATCTCAGCCCCGGCAGCGGCACTCCCACGTACAACATCCTTCTGATCAGCGCCCTCGCATACGCCGGCGCGGTTGCGCTGAATTACATTGGCAACGCCTACGAGCACGCGGGCGAGCTGATGAACTTCGGCGCCTTTCTCGCCTTCATGGGTGTCAATTTCTCAGTCTTCTGGCACTTCAGCATCAGACGCCAATCCGGACGCCCGCGGCGCTTGATTTCCGATGCAATCCTTCCCCTCGCCGGGTTTATCTTCTGCGGCCTCATCTGGTGGAACCTTAGCGTCCTGGCCAAGGTGGTGGGCGGGGTGTGGTTCCTGGCCGGATTCCTGTACATCGTGTTCTCAACGCGCGGCTTCAGCACCCAGCCGAAGATGATCGACTTCAGCGAGTCGTAGCGCCCGCAGCTCGCCGGCAAACCCGACAGCAATTCTTGGCGCTCAAAATGATCAGAAAGGAGGCAGTTCTCACGGTCCCGATTGCGGCCTGCCGCTTCGCCGCAGCGCTGCAATCTCATCCCGCGTCAACGCACGCCATTTTCCTATCTCGAGGCCGCGTAGCGACAACGGGCCGATGGAAGTCCGCACCAGCTTCAGCACCTTGTAACCCACGGCCTCCACCATCCGGCGCACCTCGCGATTCTTTCCCTCCGTCAGCACGACTTCGAGCCACGTATACTTACCGCGATCTTCCAGGCGGCGCACGCTGAGCGGCCGAGCCCAATCCCCGCGCTTCATGCGAACACCATCCTGAAGCGCGGCGAGCGCTTCATCGGGCAGCAGTCCGTTCAGCTTCGCGCGGTATGTCTTCGGGACGCGGGAGCGCGGGCTGGTGATGAAATCGGCGAACTCTGTGTCGTTGGTCAGGATCAGCAGACCGGACGTATCCCGATCGAGTCTTCCGACTGGGGCGACCCACTTCGCGGCATCGCCGATGCAGTCGTACACCGTTTTCCGGCCTCCGGGGTCACCGTGGCTGGTGACCATGCCCTTGGGCTTGTAGAGCAGAATGCAGGACTTCTTTTGTGGCTTCAGCCGGTTCCCGTCAAGCTGAACCGCATCCCGGTCTGGACTCACCCAGGATTGCGCGTCGCGAGTGGTTCGGCCGTTCACCCTAACCCTCCCGTCGCGTATTGCCCGCGCGGCGTCAGCTCGCGAGGCGATACCATAGCGCGACAGAACGCGGTCAAGCGTCATGGCCGGTTTCGATTTCATGTTGCGGCGGGTCTGCGCGGGACGGCGGGCCAATCAGCCGCTAGGGAGCACGATCTCGTCGAGTTGGAGGAATTCCTGGATCAGCGGCTCGGGCGAACTTTCCATGTCTTTCGTGGGCCCGAAGAAGGCCACGCCGCCGTCGAGCAGGAACACCACGCGGTCGGCAAGCTTGCGCGCCAGCATCGTATCGTGCGTCACCACCACCGACGTCAAGCCGCGCCTCCGCTTCAGCTTCAAAATCAGGTCACCCACGGTTTGCGCCATCAGCGGATCGACCATAGTTGTAGGCTCGTCGTAGAGAATGGCTTCGGGGGCGGCGGCGAGGGCGCGCGCGATGGCGACGGCGCGCTTCATTCCGGTGCTGAGGTCGGAGGGCATGACGTCGCGCGCGTCGGAGAGATCCACCAAGCCCAGCAGCTCGTCCACGCGCGCCTGAATTTCATCTTCGCTCTGCAAGCCGGACTCGCGGAGCGCGCGCTCGCGCAGCGGGTAGGCTACGTTTTCGCCCACGGTCAGCGAATCGAAGAGGGCGCCCGACTGGAATACCATAGTCACGTGCCGCCGCATCTCGCCGAGCTCCGCCTCGGTCATTTGCACCACATCGCGGCCGGCAACTTGAATCTCTCCACGGTCAGGCTTCAGAAAGCCCATAATGTGCTTCAGGGTCACACTCTTGCCCACCCCGCTTCGCCCGAGCACCGCCACGGTCTCGCCGCGGCGAACGTCGAAGCTGACGCCTTTCAGCACAACGTGATCCCCAAAGGATTTCCACACGTGTTCGAAGCGGATGTAGATGTTGTCTTCGGGTGTCAAATCAGAATCCATTCGTACTCAGGCCCTCCGCTCGCGCCAGCTTGCCCTGGCGGTCATCGAATGTCCAAAACCGATCGGCTTTGAGTTCGAGCGCGCTCGCAACATGCAGCGTGTCGAGTGTGCGGTTTCCGAGCCGGGCCGCATGACGATTTGCAAGTTGAATGCTGAGCTCGAAGATCAGCTCGGGAAGGCTCATTTCGCTCCAGACTCCGGCAGCTCGATCATCTTCAAAATCTGAGCGGGCCTGGCTAGCCCGGTGGCGAGACAATTGTCCTTGAAACACGAGCCGCTCAATGGCATGAGCCCACTCGGCACGATGCAGTGGGGTGAGCCAGCAGCGCGGCCGCAGTCTCATCCGCTCCTCAGCCGCGGCGGAATGCGCATCCGGCACGTAAAGAGATACCAGAAGGCTGGTATCGGGATAGATATTCAATAGCGTCCCCGGCCTTCAATCACTGCTTCCACTGCCGGCAAGACTCGGTCACCAAAGTGCTTCTTACGCCGGGCCGCGAAATCCGGCCAATTGCGAGGCTCGCAAGGCGAGGCCTCCGGGACGATCCGGGCAACGATTCGGTCGCGGTCCCGCAGTTCCACAGTCTTACCAGCCCGCAGCCACGCCTTAAGTCGTGGAGTATCTCGAAGCTGTCGCATGTTGATTACTGGCATGCTTCGACTGTGGCACATAGTGTGTCACACCGTCAACGGTGCAGGAAAAAGCTCAATCGCCCTGCGCCGTTGCCCCGGCGGAGATCCCAACATCCCGCGCGAGCGCTCTCCGCGCCCAATCGTATTCCTCAGGCGTGTTCACGTTGGTAAGCAGCGCCGGCGACGCAAAGCCAGCGCGGGCGAGTTCCCGGAACGGCAATCTCTCCCAGCGCACGCGCGAAAAAAAGCTGGTGACTTGGTTCTGGCCGAGGAAAAGGCTGAGCCGGATGGCGCCCCTCGCCCGGCGGCGGTACACCGCGCAAAGAGGCTGCAGTTGCCCGTCCGCCGATTCGGGAATAAGAACATCCGCCCGGCTGTCGAGCGCTCGCCGTGAGAGGTAACGCAGGAATTCTGCGCTGATGAAAGGCAGATCGCACCCCAGAAAAAGATTGTGCTCTGTCCGGGTTCGCAGCAGGCCCGTGTAGATGCCCCCGAGCGGGCCGTGGCCGGAGCGCTCATCGGGGTAGGCCGGCGCTTCGCCCGCGCGCGCCGTTTCCGGCGGAGCCAGAACCGCGGCGCGGCCCGCGACGCGGCCGAGCACTCGGAGCTGCCGCTCGAGCAGCGACTCGCCTCCGAGACGCAACAGGTGCTTCGGGCTCCCCATACGGCGGCTTTTGCCCCCAGCCAGAACGAATCCCGTAAGACTTAAGAAGCGGGTGGGCATACGTATTGCGGGGATGAAAATAGGAGCGCGTCGCCTTCAGACACCAACACCTGGGCGGCACGGTTTTTGAAATTTGGCCGGATTGATAAGGGCAGGTTGCCGGAGGGACCGCACAGGATCCCTCCGGCAGCTTTAACTACTGCTTCGACTCGGTGCCGTACACCAGGTGAGCGCGGCGGTTTTGCTGCCAGCACGCCTCAGTGTGCTCGGTGCAGAACGGACGATCCTTCCCATAGGAGATGGTCGTGATCTTGTCTGCTGAAACACCGAGGTTCACCAGGTAGTTCTTGGCAGCCGTAGCGCGCCGGTCGCCCAGGCCGAGGTTGTACTCCTCGCTGCCTCGCTCGTCGCAGTGCCCCTCAATCGTAAAGCTGATGTCGGGGTGCTGCTTGAGGAAGTCGGCGTCATTGGTAAGCGCCTGAGCCGCGTCAGGACGGATCGTTGACTTATTAAAGTCAAAGAAGGCGTCCTTCACGTTCTGCGTGAAGAGCTGCTCCTCAGACACCGTAGGCGCCGGCGGCGGAGGCGGCGGAGGTGGCGGCGTAGTCACCGTAACCCGCGCCGAGGCTGTGGCGGTTCCGCCCGGTCCCGTCGCGGTAACCGTGTAGGTAGTGGAGTCTTCCGGCGTTACAGTCGTCGAGCCCTGGGCCTGAACTGACCCGACAGTCGGCTCGATATCTAAGCTGGTGGCGTTCGTCGAGGTCCAGCTCAGCGTGGACGACTGTCCCTTCTCGATCGTGCTAGGCTCGGCCGTCAGGTTCACAGTGGGGGCCGCAGGCTTTGGCGGCGGCGCTGGCGGGGGCGGCGCGACAATCTTCTTCTTGTGGCACGCGGCCGACAGCAACACCAATGCCAGCAAACCGACTAAAACAGCAAGAACTCGCTTCTTATTCGCCATTATCTATCCTCCTAAGTCGGTAATAGAGCTCCTGCCCCTGCAGGATGCACTGGTCTTCCGTAGTCTAGGGGCCTCACCCTCTCCAGGCGGAACTTGCGAGCTCATTTGCCTCGCCTGCGAAGGAAAAGTTACATAAGGGAGAACATACTACCATGAAAATAACAGAAACTAAAACGTTTTTTGACTTTTTTCGGCGCTGCCTCCGTTTCGGACACATTTGTAGCGGCGGTTTTTATCTGCCATGGAACATCCCGGTATAAAGCCGCCTCCATCCGCCCGAGACTAAGAATTACCCTTTTGAGGCGTAATTTCCGCGGTTGCGGCACCCGGAACCCGGCCTGACACTTCGCTGATACGTTCAAAAGGTTAGAAGCGCAGCGGCGGCGTTAGGTCGCCAAAAGAGCAGGGGTTGTCCGCTCGACCCAGCAGCACAAAGCCGGCTCGCCCCCGGGCCTGTTCCTGCGAGTAACGCCTCGGCCGGCGCCCTTTCGTCAGTTGGACCAGCTTGGGTTCCAGTTCTCACCGGTCGACGTAAGCTTTTTAGGGTTCGAACCGTCGGCCAGCATCATCCAAACTTCTTTTTTTCCGCTGCGCGTTGATTCGAACACGAGGTGTCTGCCATCGGGAGCCCACCAGGGATGCTCGTTCCGTCCGGCGTCATGAGTGAGCTGAATGATCCTCCCCGTGGCGATCTCGACAATATACACGTCGTATGTGCCGGTTTCTGTTACGGCCCAGGAGAAGGCCATGAGCTGCCCGTTCGGCGACCACGAAGGAGCAACCGCATCGCCCCCGGCCGTGAGCAGGCGGCGCAGGTTGGTGCCGTCTGAATTCATGATGTAGATTTGCGGCGTGCCGCTGCGGTACGAAACGAAAGCAATCTCGTTCCCGGTCTTCGGATTCCACACCGGCGAGATATTCACACTGGGGCTGAAGGTGAGCCGTTGCAATTCCGAGCCATCGGCGTTCGAAACGTAAATCTCCGGCGTTCCGCTCATGCTCGAGCAGAAGGCGATCTTCTTCCCGTCGGGCGACCAGGCGGGCGTCGTATTCAGCCCGCGATAATGCGGATACGGCGCCAGGCGGTGCGTAAGAAACGAATAAATGTCGATCTCCGGATTCCCGCTGGCGTAGCTGGTGAACGCGAGCTTTTCATCATTTGGGGACCAGCGAGGCGTCAGGCTCAGCGAACCATAGCTGGTAATGGGGTGCTGGTTGAAGCCGTCGTAATCCATCACCCAGATCTCTTCGTGCCCGGTGCGGTTGCTGACGAACGCGATCTGGCTGAGGTTGATACCCGGGATGCCTCCGCCCAGCGTCTGGATGATCTCGTTTGCGAAGCGGTGCGCAGTCTCACGCGTTGAGACCTCGTTCAGCGTCGCGATATAGCGCTTGGCGAGAACGGAAGGGTTGGCCGGGTTCTTCACGTCATAAAGGTAAGCCGTAACCACCAGATTACCGTTAATGTCCGCGGTGTTGCCGAAGGCCAGGAACTGCGTGGACGCAGGAGGATCAGTCCACTGGCCGAAATTCACGCCACCGGGATCGGAAGGCTGCTTAAGGGGGTAATCGCTCCGGCTGACCATCTGGAAAATTCCGGCGTTATCAAGGTCATTCCACAACACCTGGTTGAAAACCCCGGTGAGCGAGGCGAGATTGGCCTCGTTCGACTGCGCCGGGAAATTCGTCACGGCGATGCGGATGACGGGATTCGCGTGGTTGATCCCGATCTCGAGCCAGTTGCCTTGAGCCCACAGCGAGCCCTGCGAGCCGCCCCCCGTGGCGATAAGCGCCGCCGCGAACAGCAGTGCGACCCAATAGCGTTTCGTTCGTTTCATAGTATACCGATCGTTCTCCTGGTAGCTTATTATGACAGCGCCTGCTTATTGCCGATGAAAATCAAAATAAAAATCTACATGGACGACGTTGCCATGATACCCCGAGGGCAGCGGCGCGAGGGGCGTGGAGGCGTAAATCGCGCGCAGCGCGGAGCGGTCTACCTCGGGAATTCCGCTCGACTGCGTCAGCTTCACATTGCTGATTGAGCCGTCGCGCTGGATGTCGAATTCCACGTAGACGCGCGGGGCTGTCATGATGCGAGGGTTGATAAACGACATCAGCCAATTGCTGCTGATGCGATCCTTCACCGCCTGCACGTACCAACCGTAGAGCTGGCCGAAGTTTCCGCCCTTGAACAGCACGGCGCCCTGCCCAGTGTTGTTGACAATCTGGCCGTAGGTCATCGCGGGATTGCCGCTCGCACCAGCGGGGATGGCGTTTGGCGGCGGCGCAAGCGTCTGCTTCTGGATGCGTTTGTTCACCAGCATCCGGCGCTCGGGAGGCAGAACCAGCGGCGCCGGCTTCTTAGTGCGAACGGGAGGCTGGAGCTTTTCCAGGTTCTTGAACCTCGGAATTTCTATCGCGTTCGGCGGCGGGGGCGTCAGCGGCTCCGGCTGGGCCTCGTAAAGCGCGCGGTTTTCGGTGTGGACCACGTTCGGCGTCTGCAGCATGGGGCGCGGTAACGGAATGCCAGGAAGCGATGAGACCATGTTGACGTGTACAGCGCTCCCCTTAGCCCACTTGTTTCCCCAGCCGAGCGTATGGCGGAAACCGATCACCGTGTAAAGCAGCGCCGCCACGCCCAGTCCAACGTGAAAGAGCACTGAGGCTACAAGGGAGCCGCGCAGGCTCTCACGGCGCCGGAATCCCAGGGGAAACGCTGCGGTTGCCATTCACCCGTTCACCCAATCATCTTGCCCAGACCTGAAGCCTACGCGGCCAGGCTACTCAGCCTTCTTCGTCCGCAAGGGTTGGGTCACAAAGCTCAGATTAGCCACTTTGGCCTGCTCGAGCGCGTCCAGCACCGCCGCAATGGTGCCGTACGGCACGGCCTGGTCGGCGCGGATGTAAACCGGAGCTGTCGCGTCACCGCCCAGTTTCTGCTCGACAATAGACCCCAGGGCGTGAATGTTGACGGGATTGTTGCCGACGTAGAGGGTCTGCTCCTTGTCAATTGTGATCACGACCTTTTCGCTCTTCACCACTTTCACGGTGCGGGTTTTCGGCAGCGTCACCTCAATTCCCGACTGCAGAATGGGCGCGGTGAGCATAAAGATCACCAGCAGCACGAGCACAACGTCCACCAGCGGCGTGATGTTGATCTCGGCGAGCGAGGTCTGGGTGGTGCCCTTGGGCGTAATAAAAGCCATCTCGAATTCTGAATTCTGTAGCGGCGGCTTTATGCCGCTACGCGACTGGCGACTTAAAGTCGCCGCTACGTAAAATAGCGCTCGGTCATATTCAGGAACTCCAGCGCAAATTCGTCGAGCATTCCTCCGAATTCTTTGATGCGCTGAAGGTACTGGTTGTAAGCGATCACGGCGGGAATTGCCGCAAAAAGGCCGCCTGCGGTAGTGATAAGGGCTTCGGCAATGCCGGGGGCGACGCTTTGCAGCGACGCGGTGCTCGCCGTCCCAAGTCCGTGGAACGCATCGATAATGCCCCACACTGTTCCAAACAGCCCGATAAACGGGCAGACGCCGCCCGTGGTCGCCAGCCAGCTCAGCCAGTGCTCCATGCGCGAGAGCTCTTCCGAGGACGCAATCTGCAGCGCACGCCGCACGGACTCCAGGCTCCGGATGCGCGGCTTGCCGGGGTTTTCGGTATAAACGGCCTGGCTTTCGATCTCGCGATATCCGCTCTGAAAAACTCCCGGGAGCGGGCTCGCCGCCAGGTTCCCCGCGGATGCGCGGATCTCCGAAAGCTTCTTGCTCTGGTGGAAAATTCGGATAAACTCCTGCGATTCCCGGTATGCCTTCTTGAACGCCTGGTATTTCTTAAAGATGATGGCCCAGGAGAAGACGGAGAAGAAAAGCAGAATCAGCAGCACGATCCAGGCAACCAGCCCGATGTTGCCCATGAGCTGGCTGATCTCACCTTGGTACCAAAACAGCGGGGGAAAAAGCAACTAACCTCCTATCTGTCCGGCTAAAGCCACCCTTAGCAGGCTGCTGGAGAAACCCGATCCAAACGGCGTAGCGGCGATTTTATATCGCCACTAATCCAGCGTTCTTAAGGGCTTCATGGCGGCGTAAAGCCGCCGCTACACGTTTTTCAGCAACCTGTTAGAAGCTAGCATAAGCGCGGGAGATGAGGCAACCGGAACGTGAGGGAGAAGGCAGCTCAGAAGTCAGAAACTAGAAGTCGGAAATGGGAATTGCCTGTTCCGCTCTCTGCCCTGCGCATTACGTTCTGACTTCTGATATGACTTCTGGTTTCTGGTTTCAATTGGCGGCTGCTTCGGCCGGCGGCTCTTCGGAATCCGTGGTCCCGGCGTTTTCAAGGTGGGCCAGCAGCTTTTTGCGTACGGCGCGGACGTGTTGCGTCATGCGCCGCGAGGCCAGATCGGTGTCGCCGCCCTCGATCGCCTGAAGGATGCCTTCGTGTTCCAGCACCGAGCGGTCGCTCGAAAGCTCAAACGTGCGGTGGCGCAGCACCAGCATCTGTCCATGCATGTTTTCCAGGATTCGCCGAAGTCGCGAATTGCGGGCGGCCTGCGCGACGACGCGGTGAAAATCCGCGTCGGCAAGAATGTACGCCACCTTGTCGGAGGCGCGAAGCGCCTCCTTGGCGGCGTCAAGCGAGGCGCGCAGGCGCGCGCACGTCTTCTCGTCCATCAGCATGTCGTGTACCGCGGCGCCTTCCAGGATCTCCCGGAGTTCGTAGATTTCCTTGATATCATCCGCCGAGAAATTCGCTACCGAGGCGCCGCGCCGCGGCTCGATGATGATAAGCCCTTCGGCTTCAAGCCGATTCAGCGCCTCGCGGATCGGCGACTTACTCACGCCCAGCCGCTCAGCGAAATACGCCTCCGTGAGCCGCTGCTTACCATTCAGCCGGCCTTTGAGAATTTCGTCTCGGATCGCGCGGTAGGCGCGCTGCGTCAAATTTTCAGGAATGCGGAGCCTCACGCTGCCTCCCCGGTTAAATTGATTCATTGGCTCATTGAGTCATTGAATCATTAATCGTTTAGCCGGAACAGTCGACGGATCAACCCCTCAATGAATCAATGAACCAATGATTCAATGGCTCAATACTGCTAGACTTTCCAGCACACCAGCTTCATTTCGGTCATTTCTTCAATTGCGTAGCGCGGCCCCTCGCGCCCGATGCCGCTGTTCTTCGCGCCCCCGTAGGGCATGTGATCGACGCGGTAGGCCGGCACGTCGTTCAAAATGACGCCGCCGAATTCGAGCGACCTTGCGGCCTGGAAGGCCCGGCTCAGATTTGCCGTGCACACGCCCACCTGCAATCCGTACTGGCCGGAATTGACCTGGGCGATGGCGTCGCCGAGGTCCTTGTACGTGTGGAGCGCCACAACCGGTCCGAACACCTCCTTGCAGCACACGTCGAGATGCGGATCGACACGGTCGAGAATCGTGGGCTCGATGGTCGCTCCGCGGCGCGCCCCGCCGGTGAGCACGCGGCTGCCCGCACGGCGAGCCTGCTCGATCCAGAGCTCCACCCGTTCGGCCGCCTCCGTGTTGATCAGCGACGAGACCTCCGTCTGGTCGTCCATCGGATGCCCTATTTTCAACTTCCTGGCGGCGGCGACGAACCGCTCGGTGAATTCGGGCGCGATGCGCTCCTGCAGATAAATGTTCTGAACCGAAATGCACACCTGCCCGGAATGCGAAAAGCTGCCCGTGACGCAGCGCGGAATGAGCGGCTCCAGGTCGGCGTCCGGCTCGACAATCAGCGAAGAGTTGTTTCCCAGCTCCAGCGCGACGCGGCGCAGTCCGGCCTTGGCGCGAATCTGCTGGCCGACGGGGATGCTGCCGGTGAACGTGAGCATGTCGACGCGAGAATCGGAGACGATCCAGTCGCCCACCGTCTCCCCCGCGCCCGGAATGACGTTCACTGCGCCCGCTGGCGCTCCCGCTTCCGCTACGATGGAAGCCAGGCGCAGCGCGCTGAGCGGCGTATTCTCCGACGGCTTGTGGATGACGCTGTTGCCCGCGGCCAGCGCCGGGCCAATCTTGTGCAGCGCGAGATTTAGCGGAAAGTTAAACGGCGTAATTGCGCCCACTACTCCCAGCGGCTCGCGCACGGTCATCGCCCAGCGGCCCTTGCCCGTGGGGGCGGCCTCCATCGGGATCGCCTCGCCGTGCAGGCTGCGCGCGGCGTCGGCGGAGGCTTGCAGCGTCAACTGGCTGCGCGACGCTTCTACGCGCGCCTCCCGGATGGGCTTACCCGTTTCGCTCGCAATATCCCGCGCAAACGCTTGTTCGTCGCGCGCCAGAAGGTCTCGAATGCGGTCGAGCAGAGCCGCGCGCTCGTAGAGCGTAAGCGCCGCCATCGCGCGGGCGCCCTGGCGCGCAGCCGCTATCGCGCGGTCGAATGTGCTTTTGTCGGCCTCGCAAACGTCCGCCACGAAGCTCCCGTCGTAAGGCAGTGTAACCGTCCGGACCGTGCCCGTCCTTACGGGCTCACCGCCAATCCAAAGAGGGTACGCCTGTTTTTCAGCTACGGTCGTTGCCATGTCATATTCTCCTTCCCTGCTGCTAAAATTGTTTTGAAGCGGGGTAGCGCGGACCTGCATTTTCCAGGTCCGCGGTTTGTACAAAAAGCCGCAGACCTCAAAGGCGGAGGTCTGCGCTACCAGCTTTGATCGCGGCTCTGCCGCGCTGTGCTACAGCCTCTCTCTCCTAATTTTAGCCCCATATCAGCGTCGGGTGGATCGGCTGTGCCGTCGCCTCCGCGGTGTGCACGATGCAGTCAGGGTGCCCCTGCAGCAGCGTCGATGGGTACCGGACGGATACATCGCCCCCCAGCGTGATGCGGAATACGGCCCGATGGCGCTCGCCGCCGGCCAGGAATAGCCGAATTCGCCGCGCCGCCAGGATATCCTTCATGCCCAGCGTCACGGCCATGGGCGGAATCAGCTCCGCGCTTCCACCCGAACTGTGAATGCTCTGCACCACGAGCGAATCTTCGCCGAGAACCACGACGCGCGTCAGCGAGTTCCGCAGCTCCTCCACGCGGATTTCCCGCCAGCGCGAGATGGGCGGCTCATTGAATGCCACGTGCCCGTGCGTGCCGATTCCGCCGTAGCACGTGTCCACGCCGCCCGCTTCGCGGATCCGCTCGCTAATCGCGTCGGGCTGAAAGGGGCTCGGGAAGTGCGTGTTTGCGGCATCGGGCCGCAACCCCTCATCCAACCTCCCGAACACCTCACGGCGCATAAAGCCCTCGAAGCTCAGCGGGTGGTCGAGGGGCAAGGGCCGCCCCTGCCAGTCCAGGAATTCGTCCATCTGAAATGTAAAGACGTTCTTCCAACTGATCCGCTCGCGATTCGAAATCTCGACCAGCCGCGGGTATTGCTTTACCGGGCCAACCGGCAGAATCCAGCGCGTGGGCTCGCCGCGCTGATTGTTGGCGCGAAGCTCATTCGCCATAGACTCCGCGAAGTGCTCGATCAAGGCGGTTGCATCGGAAAAGAGCCGGTATCCCACGCGCGCCTGGCGCAGCAGATCATCGACTGGCATCGAAAGCAGTTCACTAAGTTTCATCCCAGGAGTTGTAGCGCAGCGCGGCAGAGCCGCCACCAAACACACTGTCATTCTGGGTGAGGTCGCCGCGGCGACCGAGCGAAGAATCCCTGTATTTTATTGAAGACGAGCGAAATACGGGGATTCTTCGCTGCGCTCTGCATGACACACGGCGGTAAATCCTTCGTATTCAGCAAGCCGGAATCTCGCCCCCGGGCGCCGCGCGTCATGCCCAACATTGGCAGCCGAAGGCTGTGCACGCTCAGAATGACAGTTTCATCCAGTCGCGGCTTGGTTGCGGCTCTGCCGCGCTGCGCCACCCACAGGCGCCGCGGCGCTCACTTCTTGTAGTAGCTGGCGTTTGTCTCAGTATAGGTCTGCCACTTGTCCGGCAAATCTTCGAGCGGGAAAATGGCCGTCACCGGGCAAACGGGGACGCAGGCACCGCAATCGATGCACTCGGCGGGATCGATGTAGAGCTGTTCGAGATCCGCAAAGTTCCCTTCGTCCTTTCGAGGATGAATGCAATCCACGGGGCACACATCGACGCACGCGGTGTCCTTGGTTCCGATGCAGGGTTCGGCGATAACGTAGGCCATATTTTCCTCCTCCCTTCGGTTGAGTCAACCTTAGCGTATAATGAGCGTCGGCTGCTGGCGACGACTTAAGTCGGGCAGGTTGCGGAAACTTGTAGCGGCGGCTTCATGCCGCTTTTTAGAAAGCTGGGTTTGTGGCGATTTAAAATCGCCGCTACGGATTCTGCGGGGCTTTTCAGTAATCAAAGATGGTGATGGGAGGGCTTGGCGTTTTCATGAAGCGTACGATCTATCTCTGCTTTTTCCTTATACTCGTTGTTTTTTTTGCAGGTGCGGCGTTAGCGCAAACGGCTAATCCGATTGCCGCCGAGCTGAAAAGCTCGAACCCCGACATCCGCGCCAAGGCGGCCCAACTGCTCGGCCAGTCCAGTGATCCTTCCGCGGTCCCGGCGCTCGCAGCGGATTTGAACGACCCCAGCGCGAAGGTGCGTATGCAGATTATCGTTGCGCTGGCCCGCTTACATACCAATGCGGCCCTGAAGGCGCTGATCGAGTCGGCCAAGGATAGCGACCCGGATGTACGGACGCTCGCCGTTCGCACGCTGGTCGGCTGGTACACCGGAAACATTCCCAGCGCCGGCTTTGCCGGGATGTTCCGGCGCAGCTACCACAATGCGTTAAATTGGTTTCAGACTGACGTGACGCACGTCAGCCCCGGCACTAACGTCGACCCCGCCGTCACCTCCGCGCTGGTCGCCGCCATGCAGGATACCCGCTCCATTGATGCGGCGCGCGAGGCGGCCTACGGCCTGGGCGTCCTGCTGGCGCACTCCGCCGTGCCGGACCTGATCAAGGCTGCGCATTCGCCGGACCCCGAACTCGCAACGAACGCTCTCGATGCGCTCTCCAAGATCAAGGACATCTCCGCCGGACCGCAATTGGTAGACCTGCTCAATTCATCGGATAAGGACGTGCTCCAGGCCGCCTGCATCACGACGGGAATCCTCAGGACCAAGGCCGCGGCCCCCAAGCTCCAGCAGATTTACCAGTCCGGCCCGGACAAGAACACGCGGCAAGCGGCGCTCGACGGCCTCGCTTTTATCGGCGATCCCGCTTCGAACCCCGTATTCATCAAGGCTCTTTGGGATCAGGACAGCACCGTGCGCGAGTACGCTGCGGAAGGCATCGCTCGCGCGCGCGACACAGCCGCGTTGGGCGACCTCCAAAAGCGCCTCTCGGTTGAGAAGAACGCCGGCGTGAAGCTCGCCATCCGGTTCGCCCTCACCTCGATCGGGCAGACTCAGGATCTTAAAGACTTAGTAGACGCGCTTGATTCGCGCACGCGCGGCGGCGTCGCGCAAAGCTATCTCGTCGAGCTGGCGCGGCGGAAGGACTTGCTTTCCGCGCTCTACCCTTATCTGAACAATAAGAACGCCAACATTCGGCGGAGGCTTTGCGACGTTCTGATGTACTCCGGCGATTCCTCCAGCTTGCCCTACGTCGAGCGGCTCACACACGACCGCAACAGCGGTGTCGCCGCCGAAGCCGTGCGCGCCGCACAGGCCATCCGCGCGCGGCAGAACGGCGCAATGGCCTCGCGGTAGCGGCGGCGCCCCTCATCGCCAGGCTGCTGTGAGTAGCTCGGTCAGGCGACGGTTTTCCTGAGACGGTCACCCCCGCGAAAGCGGGGGTCCA
>JBOGJW010000106.1:0-2877 GCA_050745245.1 Terriglobia bacterium
CCGCGACCGCCGCTTTTCCCGCAAGCTGCGCTTGCGTGTCGTTGTCCAACTGGCTTTGCGGAATCGCGCGCGCCTTCGCTTCGGGAATATCGCGTTTCACATTGAGTGTTGCGGCGCCAAGCTGCGCCTCCGCCTGCGTGACCTGCGCCTTGGCCTGGTCGAGCGCCGCCTGGAACGGACGCGGATCAATTTCAAACAGCACGTCGCCTTTGTGGACGAAGGAGCCCTCTCGATAACCTTGCTTGATGAGGTACCCGGTGACCTGCGGCTGAATCTGCGCGTTGACGTATCCCTGCAGCGTAGTAATCCACTCTCCGTAGATTGGAACATTTCGCTGTACGACGTTCGCCACCTCCACGGCCGGCGGGCGCTGAGGCGCTGGCGCATCGCGCCGGCGGCCACACGCACCGGTGAGAATCGCGAGAACAGCAATCGCCAGCAGAAGCAGACGCCAGTTTTTAAAGCGCCGTTTGTTTATATCCAATCAGCGTCTCCTCGGGGACACAGCTTCGGCGCCAGATACCCGCCTAAAACTGATTTAAACTCGTCCACTACCGCGCCCTTCTCTTCCGCGGCCGACCGCGCGTAAAGCGCCAGCAAGCCCCTGAAAATATGTTGCATGACGGCGGCGATCCGCAAGGCCTTCGGCCTGGACATCCGCGGCCTACGGGCGAGCAGCACCTTTGCAATCCGCTGTTGCATCAGTTTCCTTCTCCGCGCCGTATGGGTTGTGGGCGGCGCATCGAGCAGCGCCAGAAAGGCGGCATGGCTCTCCGCGAACTGAATCTGAGAATCAATCAGGCAGCCTACCAACTGCCTCACGGGCAATCCCTTAGCCTTAAGCGCTAGATCAGCCCATACGCTTTCGGTCTCTTGAGCGTACCGGGCACGTAACGCCTCAGCCACGGACTCCTTGTTGGGAAAGAACTGATAAAGGGAGCCAATCGAGGCGCGGCCGCGCTCGGCGATCGCGCACATGGTGGCACGCTCGTACCCCGTTTCCGCAATCACCCTCGCCGCCGCGCGCAGCAAGCCGGCGACACGCCGCTCGCCCCTTTCCTGCTGTGGAACGCGGCGCGGCGCGGTGGTTGAACGTGAGGACATCCTCGCATTATAACGTTGATTGTGAGTTCCGCCTCACGTTTATTTTTGAAGCAGGGCAGATCGATGACCGGCCACTCGACGGGGGAGCTGAATGCGAAGCAAAGGCGCGCCGGAAACGGCTGGCAGCCGTCCCGGGCCGGCACGTGATCTTCGGGGCAGGGCAGCGGCTTGAATACGCTACATCCGGGCGGGCAAATAATAAAAGAAAAGCGCAAGGATCAAGTACACGCCCAGCAGTTGCAGCCCTTCGAACCAGTGGGTTTCTCCGTCGAGCGACACGAGGGCGACCACGGCGACGGAGAGAATGACCGCGGCGATCTCCAGCGGATGAAAAACCAGCGAAAGCGGCGGTCCGCGGAACTGCGAAATGACCACCAGCACCGGGGCCACGAACAGGGCAATTTGCGTGCTGCTGCCCACGGCGACGTTCAGCGCCAGGTCCATCTGCTCGTCTCGCGCCATCATAACCGCTGTTGAGTGTTCCACGGCGTTGCCCACCGTGGCCACGATGACAAGGCCCACAAACAGATCGGTCCAGCCGAGCGCTTGCGTTACGGCCGTAATCTGGCTCACAAGAATGTCGCTGACATAGGCTGCCAGAATGGTGGCCGCCACCAGCGCAAGCACAGCCGTGCTCTTGCCGACGGATGGCGGGTCCGGCTTCGTTACGGTGAAAAGGCGGCGGTGAGTGCGGAAGATGAAGACGAGGCTGCAGAAGTAAATGAACAGCAGGATCGCCGCCACCCAGAGGCTGAGGCGCTCAATGCGCGTTCCGGAGGCCGGGAGCGCGCCGAAAACGGTAAGCTGAAACAGCGCCGGCATCACCAGCGCGACCACTGCCAGGAAGAGCATCGCGAGATCTGCGCCGGCCGCAATCCGGCTGAACACCAGCTTCTCGCGCCCTAATCCGCCGAAAAACGCGGCGCAGCCGAAGACCAGGAGGAGGTCCCCGATGATGCTGCCGGTGATCGAAGCCTTTACCACTTCGACCTGTCCGCTCCAGAGGGCGACGATGCCGATCACCAACTCCGCAACATTACCGAGCGCGGCGTTTAAGAGTCCTCCGGCGGCGGTGCCCAAATGTCCGGCCAGCTCTTCCGTAGCCCGTCCAATCAACCCGGCCAGGGGCACGAGCGCTACGGCGGCCGCGGCAAACACCAGCACTGCGTTGAGCTGGAAAAATCTGAAGAGAATCGCAGCCGCAACCAGCGGGATGATTGAAATTTTCCACCGGCCCAGGGAAAAGGCAAGCAATTCCCTCCAGCCGGAACCCGGACTTGCCGTTGCAGTCATCATCTTAGGTTAGCAGACCACGCGACCGAGCACCTTGCAGGGGCGCGGCCCGCCGCGTCCCACACGCCTGGCGCCGTCTGCGGGCGCAGTCCAACCTTGGGCTTCAAATTTCAAATGTTTAGACTCAATAAACCGGTGTTCCCAGACTCACGGAAAGCCGTAGCCCGCCCTCGTCCCTCGGGCGCCTAGCGGGAGTTTACTCGGAAGGTGCACTGCATACGGGTAAGTAGCTGAACCTGGGGGAATTCTGGAGCGAGGAAGTGTATTACCCTCTTGGGATACTACGCAACGAGTCCAAGCCTAACTCCGTGGCTAGGCTTTGCTGGGCCAAGGTTTGCTTAGAGAGAACGAGAGCCACCCGGTTTGGTCCTTTGTCGCCCTGAGGAGGATAGAGCAGCGCGAACTGCTGGATCTGACGAAGTTCCTCCAGCAACTGTTCCATCGACAGACCGGCCCAGGCGGCTTGGGCTTTTTTGTGGA
>JBOGJW010000107.1:0-4613 GCA_050745245.1 Terriglobia bacterium
GGCGGAGGCCGGAGCCAGGGCCAGGCTCATCGAGGATGCTACAGCCCATCCGGCGAGGGCGTAGATCATTACCGGGCGTGCAAACTGCCCGAACGGAACGCCCGCCGCGCGAGCGGCGATCACTTCGCCGTCCGCCGCCATGCGGTTGAGGCCAATCAGCACGCCCAGCAGAACGGCGATGGGCACCGTGAGCGCCAGCACGCCGGGCAGAGGCGCCAGAAAAAGCAGGGCGACGCTCCCTGGCGAGAGGTTCCTCCGCACCGCCAGCTCCAGCAATCGGTTCAGGCTGGGAAAATAGATGACAAACGTGAAAACCAGCAGGCCCAGAAGGGAGTGCGATGAGACTTCCTTCAGAATGTAACGGGTGAGAATTCTCATTCGGGCTGCGGAACAGCTACGAGTATAGCTCAAAGACGATGCCAGCAACTCGCCTCATGCTTCTGTGGCACATGCACCAGCCTTACTACAAGGATCTGGCCGATGGCTGCTATGCCATGCCTTGGGCGCGCCTGCATGCGCTGAAGGACTACTATGGCATGGTCGCTATGATGCGTGAATTCCCTTCCGTGCACCTTACCTTCAACCTGGTTCCCTCGCTGCTAGCTCAGATACGGGACTACGCGAACGGCGAGGCGCGCGAGGAGAGCTACGATCTTGCCTTCAGGCCCGCCAGCGAGCTTTCACCCGGCGATAAGGCGAAGCTGGTGAAGTATGCATTCCAAGTAAACCATGAGAACCTTATGAGCCGCTATCCGCGGTTTCAGGAGTTGTTCGCGCTGGCGCGCGGCGGCGCGCGCGACCCGCGGCCCGAGCCGATTTCCGGGACGCGGGACATACGAGATCTTCAAGTGCTTTCTCAGCTCGCGTGGCTTGACGAGATTTATCTCGCTCGCGACCCCGAGCTTAAAGAGCTGGCTGCCCGGCAACGCGACTATACGGAAGCGGATAAGCTCTTGCTCCGGAAGAAGGAGGCCGAGATTCTTAAAGCGACTGTTGAGGAATACCGCGCCGCCCAGTCGCGCGGCCAGGCCGAGCTTTCGACCTCTCCTTTTTATCATCCTATCCTGCCACTCCTGTGCGACACCGACGCGGGCGCCGACTCCTCGCCGGGGCTTCCGCTCCCGCGGCGGCGCTTCCGCCATCCGGAGGACGCCCGCGCGCAGCTACACACCGCGGTTGAATTCCATCGGGAGACCTTCGGCGCCCGTCCCGCCGGACTGTGGCCGAGCGAGGGCAGCGTCTCGGAAAACGCGCTGCGCCTGGCCGTAGCGGAAGGGTTCAAGTGGGCGGCCACCGACGAGGGCGTGCTGGCGCGCTCCTTGCGCGCGTCATTCCGGCCGCACGGAGACGGCTCCGTAGAAGACGCTCACCAGCTCTATCAGCCGCGCCGCTTTCAAACCTCGGAAGGCCCGATCGATCTTTTCTTCCGCGATCACTCGCTCTCAGACCTGATCGGCTTTGTCTACGCGCGGATGGACCCGGGGGCCGCGGCGCACGACCTGCTGCAGCGCATCCGGCACGCCGCCCGCAGCGCCGGCCCGGCCCCGGTGATCTCCGTCATCCTGGATGGGGAGAATGCGTGGGAATATTATCCGGGAAACGGCCGCGAGTTCCTGAAACGATTCTACGGCCTGCTCGCCGGCGCGCCGGATATTGAGGCTCTCACGCCCAGCGAGATTCTCGCGGCCGGGGAGCCTGCCCCACTGCCACGGCTGATCCCCGGCTCATGGATCAACGCCAATTTCAACGTGTGGATCGGAGCCGAAGAAGACAATCGCGCCTGGGACCTGCTGAGCGAGGCCCGCGACTTCTTTCAGGAGCGCTCGATGCAGTCCGGGCTGAGCCAAACGCAGATCGAAGCGGCGCGCCAGGAGCTTTGGATCGCCGAGGGCAGCGACTGGTGCTGGTGGTACGGACCGGAACACTCCAGCGCCAACGATGAAGAATTTGACGAGCTCTACCGCAAGCACCTCGGGAATCTTTACCGTCTGCTCGGCGGCATTCCTCCCGACGAGCTGGCGGAGCCGGTGAAGCGGCCGAGGCTGGGCGGCTCGAATGTACCGCCGAGCGCGCCCATCCAACCGGTGATCGACGGACGGGAGACGACGTACTTCGAATGGCTCGGAGCGGGCGTCTACACACCCGATCCGCGTTCGGCCTCACTGCACGAGTCCCAGCGGTACATCCGCGAGCTGCACTACGCTTGCAGCAGGGAGGCAGTGTCTCTGCGGATCGACATGGCGCCCGAGTTCCTCGCCCAGGGGCGGGAGTTCGAGTTGCACTTGAAGATTGGCAGGGATAACGCCAGGCTGCACGCGAGGATCGCCAACGGGAGCCTCGACGGCGCAGAATTCTGGCTGCACGGCGAAACCCGAGCCCGGCAAAACGGCTTCCGTGTCGCATTCGATAGCATCTTTGAAGCGGAGATCGAGTATTCGACGCTCGCCCTCGGCGCGCAGCAGAAGACAGCTCTGCAGGCTTCGGTCTGGGTAGATCGCCTGCCAGTTCAGATTGTCCCGCGCGAGGGCTGGCTTTCCGTCGAAATGGCGGACGAGCTTACGGCGTGGTGAGAGGAATGGAACAGACGGTGACTGTCCCGCCCAAGCCGCTTGAGTTGACCGAACTGCTCAGCCTGCTGCTGCAGGCCGGTGAGCGGCTCAACACCACGCTCGATCTCGACGAGCTGATGACGCGCATCGCCGAAATCGTCAAGAGCGTGATCGATTACGAGATTTTCGCCATCCTGCTGCTCGACGAAAAGGCTCAGGAGCTGCGGGTGCGCTTCAGCGTCGGGCATCCGCACGATGCCGTGAGCAAGTTGCGGATCAAGGTGCCGGAGGGCATCGTCGGGCGGGCGGTGGAAACGCGCCGCTCGGTGCTGGTAAACGAAGTGATGAAGGACCCTGCGTATATTCAAACGCTGCCGGCAGTCCGCTCGGAGCTTGCCGTTCCACTGATTTTTAAGAACCGGGTGATCGGCGTTATCGATCTCGAGGCCCCCTGGCCGGGATTCTTCACCGTGCAGCATCAGAACCTGCTCGAGCTGCTGGGCGGACGAATTGCCGTGGCGATCGAAAACGCCCGGCTTTACCGGCGCACGCTCCGCCAGGCCCGCACTTTGCAGTGGCTCAACGAGATCAGCCGTGAACTGAGCTCGGTGCTGGTGCTCGATGACCTCCTGCGAAAGATCGCGGCCACCACGCGGCGGCTGATCAACTATGATCGCTTCAGCATTCTTCTCGCCGATGAAGCCGCGAAAACCTTCAACGCCGTGATCTCATTCCGGCAGGATCAGACAACGCCGGAGAAATTCACCGTGCAGTACGGACAGGGTATCGTCGGGGCCGCAGCTTCGGCGCGCCAGGCGGTGATTGTGCCGGACGTAAGCGCGGATTCTCGCGCCATTTTCACCGACCCGGAGATGAAATCGGAGCTTGCGGCGCCGCTCATCTTCCGCGATCGCGTAATCGGGGTCGCGGACATGGTGAGCGCGCAAACGGGCTACTTTACCGAAGAGCACGTGCGCATCTTTTCCACCCTCGCGCCCCAAATCGCGATCACCATCGAGAACGCACGCCTTTATGAGCAGGTGGTGCGCAGCGAGGCGCGCATGGAACGCGACCTCGAGCGCGCCAGAGAGATTCAGATGCACCTGATGCCGCCGGGAAATCCCTCGGTTCCCGGACTGGAGGTGGCGGCACGGTTCCGCCCGGCACGGGAAATCGGGGGCGACCTGTATGAATTCCTGAGCTACAGCAAGGATCAGCACGTGCTTGCCATTGGCGACGTCAGCGGCAAGGGCGCGCCGGCGGCGCTCTACGGCGCGCTGGTCATCGGCACGCTGCGGAGTCTCGTGCCCCGGCGGCTTTGCCCGGCCGCGATGCTGAAGGAGCTGAACACCTTTCTGCTGCAGCGGCGGATCGAAGGGCACTTCGTGACGCTGACGTACTGCCTGTGGGAGCCGGCGCGCCGCACGCTTCGGCTGGCGAACGCGGGCATGCCGCTGCCCCTCCTGCTTCGCGGCCGGCGCGTTCACGCCATCCGCGCCGAGGGCATCCCGCTGGGTTTGCTGGACCAGGCCGAGTACCAGGAAACGTCGCTGCGCCTGGAACCCGGTGACCTGCTGGCGATGTATTCGGACGGCCTCGTCGAAGGCTTTAACACACGCCGGGAAGAGTTCGGCAGCCGCCGCCTGGAGGGCCTGCTCCGCACCCGCACCCGCGCCCGCGACAGCGCCGCCGGGATCGTGGCCACCGTCTTCCAGGAAATCGCCCGGTTTGAGGAAGGCCGTCCCCCGCGTGACGATCAGACGCTGCTGCTGCTGCGCCGTAAGTAACGGCGGAATGGCGAGAGAGGTAGTGGATTCCCGCTTTCGCGCGAACGACTGAAATGTTTTCGGCTCTGCCGCGTTTCGCCGCTGATGTTCAATCACCAATCGCCAATCGCCAATGAAGAAGGTGTCTCATTCGTCCCGCTCATCTCCAAAACTGCTGCCGCTTGTTGCACACTGGGCGTGAGCACGAACACCGGGAAGATGCAGCCGCTCATGACGCCTTGCGACACCCCGAAGGACGAAAATAACCCCTCACCCGCCCTCGTCCCTCGGGCACCCT
>JBOGJW010000108.1:0-2772 GCA_050745245.1 Terriglobia bacterium
TGATTGGCCTCACCATCGCCACCACGATAGGCATCCTGCTCTCAACGCTCTACGCCTTGCGCTTCATTCAGCGTGCCTTCCACGGTCCTAATTCGAACCATTGGCAGGTCCGGGATCTGGGGCCGCGCGAAGTGGTGGAACTGATCCCCATGGTTGTCATTCTGATCTGGCTGGGCATCTACCCGCAGCCGGTGTTCAACACCTTCAGGCCCGCCATGGAAAAGCTTCAGGAGGCCGTAGGCTCCATGGAGTGGAATGGCGCGAACCTGAACGTTGCGGCGGCTCACAGGCTGCCGCGGGAATTCACCAGGAACGCACATTTGTCCCCTAACCGCTGAGGAGCGGAAATCAGCGTGAATACGACCGATGTATTTTCCATATTGCCCCTGCTGATCCTGGGCGGCGCGTCCGTCGTGGTGATGCTGGTGATCGCCATAAAGCGCAGTCACACGCTCGCGCTGGTACTGACGCTGATCGGTCTCGCGGCGGCTTTCGCATCGCTCTTCTGGGTAGCGCCGCTTGCTCCGCGGCAGGTGACGACGCTGCTTGTGATCGACAACTACGCCCTGTTTTACATGGGCCTGGTCATCGCCGCCACGTTCGCGGTGGCGCTGCTCTGCTACGGCTATTTTGAACGCCACGAAGGCGATCCCGAGGAGCTTTACGTCCTTCTGCTCATTGCGGCGCTGGGCTCCGCGGTGCTGGTTGCGAGCAGCCACTTTGTCTCTTTCTTCCTCGGCCTCGAAATTCTCAGTGTCTCCTTGTATGCTCTGAACGCCTATCTCCACACCCGGCGCTTCCCGCTCGAGGCGGGAATCAAATACCTCATTCTCGCCGCGTCATCGGCGGCATTTCTGCTATTTGGCATGGCGCTGGTTTATGCCGAGCTGGGCACGATGGAATTTGGCAAGATCCGCGACCTGCTGACCGCGCTCCCGCCGGATGCGAGCCGGGCGATTCTGGTGGCCGGCACGGCGCTGATCATTACCGGATTCGGCTTCAAACTCGCCCTCGTTCCCTTTCATCTCTGGACGCCCGACATCTACGAGGGGGCTCCGGCGCCGGTCACGGCGTTTGTGGCGACGGTCTCGAAGGGCGCGATGTTCGCGCTCCTTCTGCGCTACTTCTTCATCTCCGGCTCGGAGCGTTTCGGTTCGATTTTCCTCGTGTTCACGATTATCGCCATCGCCTCAATGATCGCCGGGAATTTTCTGGCCATCCTGCAGAACAACGTCAAACGCCTGCTCGCCTATTCCTCGATTGCCCACATGGGATACGTGCTGGTGGCGTTTCTCGCGGGCGGGATACTGGCCTCCCAGGTTGTGGCATTTTACCTGGTGGCCTACTTTATCACCACGCTGGGGGCTTTCGGCGTGGTTACAGTGCTCTCGGGCGAGAGCCGCGATGCGGACTCCCTGGCGGATTACCGCGGCCTCTTCTGGCGGCGGCCGGTGCTGGCCGGCGTCTTCACAGCCATGCTGCTGTCGCTGGCGGGAATACCTGTAACCGCTGGCTTTCTGGCGAAGTTCTACGTAATCTCGGCGGGCGCATCCACTGCCATCTGGATACCCGTCTTTGTCCTGGTGGTGACCAGCGTCTTCGGGCTCTACTACTACCTGCGCGTCGTCGTCGCCATGTATTCCGGAATCGGACACGATCACGACGAGGTTGCGGCCGCAGCTTCTCCTCTTGCGCCAGCGCTCTCGCTAAGCGGCGGCGTCGTCCTCGCCGCGCTCACTATTCTTCTGGTTTGGGTGGGCGTCTACCCTGCCACCCTCCTGCACATCATCCACTCCACCGTCGCTACGGGGCTGTGATCCGCGAATGAACGACTGGATCCTCGGTGCATTGGAGAGCAAACGCGCCACGCGCCAGCATCGCTGCGCGCTTTAGTCAGCGTTTCCAGGCTACCTCCACCGGAAACGGAGTAGGCATGTCGAGGACTCCCCGCCGCGAGTCCCCGCAAAATTGCGCCGAAACTCCGCGATGGCATTGAGGCGAATTTTTTTTCGGGCGCAATAGCAAACAGTCGTGCCACACCGGGGCTGACCATAAAACCGCCGAGCGCGCCCGAAACTGGGGCATTAACTGGGAATGCGAAGCCGTGTTGCCAGGCTGAGCGCGCCCGGGCTAACATGAAGGTTTATGAGTTATCAGAAGTGGCTCGTCTGTATCCTTGTGGTCGCGGGCGCCATCGCGCTAGGCTGCGAATATCTGCTGGTGCGATGGTATCCGGGGCACGAAACGCGCGTCAGAGCGAGCGTGCTGCGGGAGCTCCCGTACCAGAATGGCGGCCTCGGGGTCCAAATGAAGGTCGCTGCCGGCATCTATGGCAAAGTGCAGGACTCCCTTGGCAGCGTTAAGATTTACCGGCGCGCACTGTTGGGCGGAGGGCCTTCGATCACTCTGACCTCTCTGCCGAACACCACTGGCTCAGCCCAGCTTTCGCCCCAGTACCTCGCCACTCTCGAGACCGCCGGCGTGAGAAACCAGCTTACCGGATATCAGTTTGAGCACCTCACGCTGAATGCGCGCGACGCTGTGATGATCTGGCAATACCAGCCGGGCTCGCGATCGATGAGGGTGACGGCGCGAATCATGGCGCCCGATCGCGTCCTCGAAGCCGTCTGCAGCACGGGAAGCGGCAACCAGGGGCTCTACACCCGGGCGTGCGACGAAAGCTTGCGCTCGATTGCCCTCGCCGGCCCGCCTTCGCAGCTCCCTAAACTGGAGCAAGTGGTGAATTGAGGATCTCGAACCCCAAACCCTAGC
>JBOGJW010000109.1:0-5075 GCA_050745245.1 Terriglobia bacterium
CGCACCCCGGTCTGCCTCGACGAGGGGGTTGAAAGCCTGGCGGACGCCTCACGGGCAATCACCTCCGGCGCCTGCAAGATCATCAACATCAAGGTGCAGCGAGTCGGCGGGTTTCTGGAGGCGCTGCGGATCATGGACGCGGCCCGGCGCGAGGGAATCGCGGTCTGGCTCGGCACCATGCCGGAGCTCGGGCTCGGCGCGGCGCAGGCGCTGGCCCTTTGCGGGCATCCCGGCGTTAAATATCCCACCGATGTGGTGCCAAGCCGCCGCTGGTATGTGGATGACGTTGTTCAGCCGAAGATCGAGATGCACCCGGGCGGGTTACGGATTCCCCCTGGCCCGGGTCTCGGCTATCGCGTTGATGAGCAGAAGGCCCAGCACTATGCCGTAGAACGCTGGCACCTGTTCGCCTCGAACCGCGGCAGCGTAGAGGTGTCACGCTCGCTGTAGAGGCGGCTTTATGCCGCCACTTGGGGGAGCGCTGGTCATTTAACGGGCTGCATACATCGCGTATTTCGGCGATGTGTGCGGCGCTTGAAAACCGCAAACATGGCAACAGCGCCCATTTTTGCGCCATGCGGGGCGCGCATGAAACTCAGGCGTCATTTTTTTGTCCAGCAGGGAGGCTTCTTTTGATTTTCTGGAATAGCGCCCAGGCCGCCAGCGCGACTCCAGCCCACACCGCGGTCGAGCCGACAAGCACGGGCCATGCGCGGTGGCAAGGTAAGAGCCGCCAGATGATCAGCGCAAATACAAACAGCCCTACGCTCCCGAGCGCGGCCCCAGTGGCATCGTACCCAACTTTGGATTTAGCTTTTGCGGCTTCGCGCGATAGCGGCGTTCCTTCTCTCTCCTTCTCATGCTTTGCGATGAGCGAAGCGCTGGACGGAAATACCGCCGGAAACGCGAGGAAAAGGCCCCCAATCGCGGGCCCGAAGAACGTGATGATGACTCCGGCCAGGGCCGTGACTGCGCCACCGATGGCAAATCGAAGCGTGTATTCCTGCCACGTAGTTTCCCGGAGCGCGCGAAAATTCAGCTTGACCATCGCGAACCGTTAGGAGGTTGTTGAAAAATGTGTAGCGGCGGCTTTATGCCGCCATGCAGCCATTGAGAATACTGGATCAATGGCGATATAAAATCGCCGCTACCGCGTTTGAGCAGGGTTTTTGGACAACCTCTCAGTGCAGCCAGACGAACCACAGTCCTACCGCCGCCCCGAACCAGACCGGCAGGGCCACGAGGGCCGAAGCGACGGCTGTCCACCTTCGGCCGAGCGTCAGCCACCTCACGAAGAGGGCGTAGACAATGAACGCGATTGCGCCCGCCATCATCGACCGCGATTCGGTGGAGGCGTAAACGTTGCCGCGGGTGAGCACCGCCAGCGCCAGTGAAACGAGGGCCACGGCAGGCGCCGCGGCGAAAAGTCCCGAAAAGTTTTTCGGCTTCAGGAAATCGCTCAGCACCGCGAACGCCGAGACAACGGCGCCGCCCGCCGCGATTCTCACCAGGATCTGTTCCAGCAAGGCAGAATTCTCCCGCACGGTCTGTGTGAAAAATCGCTCTTGTAGCGCCGGTATTCTCACCGCCGACTTTTATTGCCGACTAATTTCGGCGACGGGGACGTCGCCGCTATAGCGCGCAAAAGTCGCTCGGCTTTACGTCGCCCAGCGTTTTACCGCTCCGGGGTAATCGAGGACGCAGTAATCACCGCTCCTGTGGCCGGCCCTTTTTCAGTCTGGAATTGCTCCTGGCCCCCAGCCGTGCCTTTCACCACCACCTTCTGCCCGGCGTAGCGGGCGGCCAGATTCTGCGGGTTGAGGACGTAAACCTTCTGATCCGCAAAGTTGAAGAAGGCGTACTTCGCGTGATGTCCCTTGACGCAGCTTACCGTGCATTCTGCCGTCGGGGCTGCCTGGGCACGATTCAGGCCGCACCAGGTGTCCGTGACGTAGCCTTTCCACGTATTAGCGCCGCCCCCGGCTGCCATCAGATTTAACGACAGGGCGAACAACAAGGCCGCGCCCGGGGCCAGCATTTTTCTTGTCATGAGCGTATCTCCCTGGTTGGCAGTGTAGGTGATCTTAACAGCCAACTTCAAGCAGGACTGTAGCCGCGGGTTTATCCCGCCAGCCCCCAAAGACTGGCGGCACAAAGCCGCCTCTATGCGCATAAACCGGCGCATCCGCGCGGCACTATCGGTATAATGTCACTGAGGGGTCGCACGATACCTCCCTTGCACGGCACCTATATGACAACGAGACCGAACAAAGACGCCAGGGTCCTGGTGGTGGACGACGAGGCCAACGAGAGGGAAGGGCTGGCCACACTGCTCGAGGGCTGGGGTTATGAGACCGAAATGGCGACGCAAGGCCGCGAGGCGCTCGAGCGGATTCCCGCGTTCGACCCCGTCGTCGTCATCTGCGATCTCCGCATGCCCGACATGAACGGCATGGACCTGCTGCGCGAGCTTCGCCATTCGCGCCCGAGGCCGAGCTTCATTATGCTCTCCGGTCAGGGGACCATCGAAGAGGCGGTTGAAGCAACCAAGCTGGGCGCGTTCGATTTTCTCGAAAAGCCGCTCGACGTGAAGAAGCTCCAGGTGGAGCTCCGTAACTGCATGGAGCGGCGCGTGAACGAGCGGAACCTGGAGATCGCGCAGCGCCGGTTGCGCGATTACGGAATCCTCGGCACGCTGGCGGGGCGCTCGAAGCCCATGCAGGAAGTGATGTCGCTGATCGCGCAGGTGGCGCCGTCGAGCGCTTCGGTGCTGATTACCGGCGAGAGCGGCACCGGAAAAGAGCTGGCTGCGCGCACCATTCACGAGTTGAGCCCGCGCCAGATGAACCCGTTCGTGGCGGTGAACTGCGCCGCCATACCTGAGTCGCTGATGGAAAGCGAAATCTTTGGCCACGAAAAGGGCGCCTTCACCGGGGCGACGGACCGACGCGCCGGGTGTTTCGAGCTGGCTGACGGCGGCACGCTGCTGCTTGACGAGATCGGCGAGATGCCGGTCGCCACGCAGGCGAAGCTGCTGCGCGTGCTGGAGGATTCCAAGGTGCGGCGCCTCGGCAGCAAGACGGAGGTCGTTACCGATGTGCGCGTGCTCGCTGCAACGAACAAGGTCCCCGAGGACGCGGTCGCCAAAGGCCAGTTGCGCAGCGACCTCTATTTCCGCCTCAACGTGGTCCACATCGCGATGCCGCCCCTGCGCGATCACCTGGAGGATCTCGAGACCCTCATCGAGGTGCTCCTCGCCGAGCTCGACCGCAAGCACCAGAAGAATGTAAAGCTGGTGGATTCGGAGGTGCTCGGAATTTTCCGCCGCCACTCGTGGCCCGGCAACGTGCGCGAGCTGAGGAATACGCTCGAGCGCGCGGTGGTGGTTTCAACGGGCGAGGTGCTCGACAAATCCTGCCTGGCTCCCGATTTCGGCCGCACGCCAACGGCCCCCGGCGATGGCGAGCTCACGCTCCGCCCCGGCCTCACCGTTGCCGGGGCCGAACGACTGCTCATCCGCGAGACGCTCAGCTTCACCCACAATAATAAGACGCGCGCCGCAGAGATGCTGGGCATCAGCCTGAAAACGCTCCACAACAAGCTGAAGGAGTATGAGAGTCAGCCTCAAAGTTAAGCTCACGGCGCTCATCTCCCTGCTGGTGCTGGTCGTGGTGCTCGCCGCATCCACCCTCTACCTGCTCAGCTTTGTGCGCCGCACGCTTGAAGACGTCGAGCAGGTGGGCTCCTACATCCGCGATGAGACCTGGAATCGCGCCCGCGCGGTGGTGGCTGCGACGCGCATTCCGGCCTACATCAATCCGAAAGACCTCGATGAGGTGCGCGCCTTCCTTCAGGTGCGGCTGAGCGAGGACCCCGGGCTGCGCTCGCTGATGCAATCGGCTACGGCGTACTCGCTGGTGATCGACTATGTCGCGATTACCGGCAAGAACCGGCTGATCCTGGCGCACAACGATCCCGGTGAAATCGGGCAGACGCTCCCGCCCGCTCCTCCCCTATCACAGTTCCTTAACGCGGGCTTTTACCAGCAGTTTCACCTGATCTACGGCCCGCCCCGAGTTTATGAGATTGTGATGCCGCTCGAGATGAGCGGCCAGCCCTTCTGCGATATTCATGTTGGCGTGTCCACGGTCTTTCTGGCGGCCCAGGTGAGCCCGCATTTGAAAGCAGCTCTTGAAATGACCATTCTCGCCGTGCTGCTGGCTACCCTCACCGCCGGTATTCTCTCCTTCCGCGTGTTGCGGCCGCTGGCTGCCATTTCGCAGAGCGTCGACCGCCTCGCGCGCGGCGAATTTACCGAGCCGGTGAAAATTAAGCGCGAAGACGAGTGGGGTATCCTTTCGGGAAAACTCAATCTGCTCGGCGAGCAGCTCCGCGGAGAGAAAGCCGCTTACCTGGCTCTGAAAGAGAATCTCGATGGGCTGTTCGCCAACCTTGCCGACGGCCTGCTGATGTTCGACAGCCAGGACCGCCTGGCGCTCGCAACGCCCTCGGCGGCGCGCTTCTTCGATCGTCCCATTCAAAATCTGCTTCACCATCCTGCGGCAGAAGTTTTCGCAGGTGGCGGCGCAATCGACAGGCTGCTGCGCGAAGCGTTCGAAACGCGGCAGTTTCTGGCGGGAGAAATGGTTGAAACCGGGATAAATTCGGAGATCACCCGCGTGGCCGTTACCACGCATTTCGTCCGCGAAAAGGGCAGCCAGGTGGCCAGTCTCGTGATGCTGCGCGACACGGGCACTCGCGCGCAGCTCAAGGATGAGATTGGGCTTGCCACCAAGCTGGCAGCGCTTGGGCGGCTCACCTCCGGCGTGGCTCACGAGGTGAAAAACCCGCTCAACGCGATGATCCTTCAGGTGGAGATCCTGAAGTCGAAGCTCGCCGGGCGCGACGGAGAGGTGAAGCCGCAGCTTGATGTGCTGTCGCAGGAAATCCGCCGCCTGGACCGCGTGGTGAAAACTTTTCTTGACTTCACCAGGCCTATCGAGCTCCGCCGTGCCGAGATGAATATCCCGGAGCTCGTGCGCGAGGTGTTCACGCTGGCCGAGCCCCACGCGCAG
>JBOGJW010000110.1:0-4588 GCA_050745245.1 Terriglobia bacterium
AATGTGGATATTACTGCGGCGTTCGGCGGCGTGAGCCAGGCGGCGTTCGGCCCGCGCGGTACCGTGTCCACGCTAGCCAAGGCGACCTGGGTATTGGGCGCGATTTTCATTGTCACTTCGATAACGCTCTCGGTGTGGGCCACGAAGGGCCGCGTCAATTCGGTGCTCGGCCATTCGGCCAAACAATCAGCACCCGCGGCGCCAGCGCGCGCACCCTCACCCCCCGCGCCGACCCCCGCGACGCCGGCGAATCCGTTTCAGCGCTAACCGCTCCTCTTTGGAACCAGCGATGTGAGGTTGTACCCGCGCGGCGAGCCGCGCCACGTCATCATCTGTCTCCTGCATGCGGAAGTGGCGAAATTGGCAGACGCACCAGCTTGAGGGGCTGACGGTCGCAAGACCATGGGGGTTCGAGTCCCCCCTTCCGCACCATCTCTTCCACTCTTCCTGAAATAGCACACCTGGGGGGCCGTTGTTTCGTCTAAGCCCGCATCACGCAGGCATCGCCGTTTCCGAGCTCGGCGCGGCGGCGGTGTCTGACCATAGGGTTTCAGAACACCCGTTGCCGGCAATCTCAGAGGCGCCGGGGCGCGGCTCAGAAGTGCTCGAGCATCCAGACGTTGCTGCCAAAGCTCTGCTCGGAAAATGCGATGTGGCGGCCGTCGGGCGACGGATAAACGTCAGGCGGCCAATCGCTCGCGACGGTGAGCATGGCGTGCGGCAATCCGTCCGGCTCGACATGAAGCAAAGACCAACCTGCTTCCGAGGACGACACCAGAAACCAGCCCTTGCCACCGGGGGCCCAGGTGATGAAGTGCAGTTGCGCCCATCCCTGAACGGCGACGTCGCGGGCCTTTCCCGCAGTGAGTCCTCCTCCGTTGCTGCGAGCGAGAGGAACTACGTGGATGATCGCGTGGCGCGGGTCGCGCTCAATCCAGGCCAGACTCGAGCCGTCCGGGGAGATGGCCCAATCGAACGCACCACTCGGGGCCGCACGCGTAATGACGCGGGAAGGAAGCTCAAAGCCTGTTAGCGGATCAAATGCGCGGAATACGATCTGGTTATCTTGACGTTGAGCTATCAGGCAGGGGAATCCGGCGCGGGGAGGGCACTCGAAGCGTAATCCCCACTCCGAAAAGTCCGGCGCCGAGAGCACCGGTTGGGGAAGGCCGCCGGATATCGGAACGCGCATCAATCTCACAGGCTCCGGCTCCCGCCAATTCACCGGGCGATCGAGGTACAGCAGCCACGCGCCGTCAGGGCTTACACGCGGTGAGAATTGATCCTCGCGGCCATCGACAAACGGCACACCCGATGAGTTATCGAGGGTATGCTTGTAAATCTGCCAGTTTCCGTTGCGGTTGGTATCGACGAAGATGGCGTGGCTGCTGGGAGACCAGGCGCGCGGAAAATCGGCGCTGCCCACCCCAAAACTGAAGCGGCGCACGCCCGCCAAGCCCGTTCCGCTACCGCTCAGGTCTGCCAGATAAGTGTTGTGCTGCACGGTGAGATCCCGCAAAGCGAGGCGCGTTCCGTTGGAATTCAGCGTAAGATTGGTAACTGGCACATCCCACTTCGCCAAAACGCGAGACGGGCCCGAGGCCCTCCCTGTTTTGGGGTCGGTCCTGACTTCAATGAGCTCGCCTCTGCCGGAAGATGGGTTCACGCCGACCACCGTGGAGTAAACAACCCTGCCATCCGGCAAACCCACGGCATCTCCACCCAGGTCATCGGCCTTTGTGACGATTCCGGTCTTCCCCGTGTTCAAATTGCAAAAATCGATTGAGCCGGAATTGCGGCGAAACTGGGGGTTCCAGCGATAGCGCACGAAAAGAATCCGCTGCCCGCGCGCATACCAGCTCACGCCGCCGAACGTTTCTCCGCTGCTTCCTGTGACTAGCGTCCGGATGTCACCTCCCAGCGAGGGCACCACTTGTATCGCAGGCGCTCCCCCGCTGTTGTTTACCCAAGCGATTTTGGAACCGTCTGGCGAAAGATCGCCGGGCGGGTAGGGGCCTAGCTTCACGGGCGAGTTGGCGCCGATTACGGGAATAATCCACATGCCCGGCGCCGCCTCTCCGGGGCTTGCCCCATCGACGAGCAACTCGGCGCTGTCCGGAAACCAACTGATGCTGGAAACTCGAAAATGCGGCGCGGGCAGCGCGAGCGCGTGGGTTTCACCGGTCGAGATCACCTGGATAAACAGTCCGCCCGGGTTTGCATAAGCCACGAACTTCGAGCCAGTAGAAATCGCCGCAGCGGTCACCGCCATTTGAGGAGCGAAACTCGTCAGCCGCCGCTCGGCGAACGCAGGTGCGCGCCGCGCGCGGGACTGGAGATAGCGCGTTGCCAAGATGATTGCAGCAAGCACGCACGCGCCGACCACCACGATCATCACCACCCGGCGCTGCCCGGCACGCGGCGCTCGCCCGGCCGCGTCCGCCGCTCGGGCATCGCCGGCCGGAGACGGCGGTTTAGCCTGCCTCGGCGGCGCGACGCGATCTTCAGGCTCGCAAGGCTCAGGAGGCGCGGGAAATGCAATGACCTCTCGCAGGACCGGCTGGTGGGCAACCGCCCCCGCGCCACGCGCCAGCCGCTCCGGAGGTGGGAAAACAGACGGAGGCTCCTCTTCCGGCGCCACAGTCTTGGGGCGAACCACTTCCTGCTGCAGGGATATGGGCTGGTCCGGCGTGCGGCTGGGAGCATCCGTTACCACCGTCCGCACATCAGCGGTGAAACGGTATCCCCTCCTCGGAACCGTCTCAATATAGGTCAGTCCTGCCTCCGTCTCCCCTAACGCCTTCCTTAGTTGAAAGATGTTAACGGACACGTTCCCATCTTCCACGAAGCTATCGGGCCAGACAGCCCTCATCAGCTCATCGCGGGTAACGAGGCGGTTTGAATTCTGGAGAAGGAATAGAAGCGTGTCGTAAGCTTTTGGCGCGAGCGGGATGTGTTTCTCGCCGTAAAGGAGCAGTTGATTGGCAGTATCAACCCTGAACGGGCCAAACTCTAACTGTATATTTTTCAAAGCCATACACCCAATTGGGCGCACCCGGATCGCTTACTAATAGTTCCTGAAGAAATTCCTAATGTATTTCCAAGACATTCTAAAGGACTGTCGGTATGGGTTGCTCCTATTTTGGCTGTGGCGCCCGAATGTGACTCGCATAGGTATTGCGCGACGAATAATTGTATCTCAGGCCGCAGCCTTCATCAATCCGGGGGGCAAGCGGCCAACGCTCGCAGCGAGCCGGCAAGGAAACCTCGTGGGCGCGTTCTCTAGCTTCCACTCTACCTCCATAGGGGACGGCCCATGGCACGGCGAGGTTAGTTCTAAGATGATGCCCGGAATCAGGGCGCGGCGTGTCGTGCCGCAACCATTTCAATTCAGCAAGGAGAAGATCGATATGAAACCACTATTTGTTTTGTTCGCCGCGCTTTGCGTAGCCTTGGCTGGCGCGATGCCCGCTGCGGCTGACCCCATGGTCGCAGACGGATATACGTTCACAGAAGTGACCTATCCAACGGATACCTTCGTTCAACTGCTCGATATCAACAACACCGGGACCATTGCCGGCTATCACGGAAGCGGCCTCGACCCGGCACACCCCAACAAAGGCTTCACGCTTACACTCAATCCGCCGGTGAGCTTCACGCAGGAGAACTTCCCCGGCTCGGTTCAAACGCAGGTGATCGGGATCAACAACGGCTCGACCCCCTCCAACTTCAGCACCGACGGATTTTACATTGACTCCGCCGGGACGAATCACGGTTTTACGGATATCAACGGCGTATTTTCGACCGTGGATGATCCGAATGGAACGTTCAACCAACTTCTGGGAATCAACAACCAGAACGAGGCGGCCGGCTTCTATACGGACGCTAACGGCAACAATCACGCTTACACGTACCAGAATGGCCTCTTCACCATGCTGTCGAACCCAGCGCTTGCGCTCAACAGCACGGCAGCGGACGTCAACAATTCAGGAGAGGTCGTTGGGTTCTATATGGATGCCAACAGCGTCACGCACGCCTTCCTGGTAAACGGCTCAAGCTTCACCACGCTAAATTTCCCCGGCGCGGCCTCTACCCAGGCTTTCGGATTAAATAACGAGGGCCAGATCGTCGGGCAATACACCGACGCCAGCGGCAACGTGTTCGGCTTTGTGTATTCCAACGGAAACTGGCAGTCGATTTCCGACCCGTTCGGCGACGGCCCGCCCCTGGTCAACGGCATCAATGACAAGGGCCAGGTCGTCGGCTTCTACACGCAGTCTACGACGGTCAATATCGGATTCGTCGGCGACCCAACGCCTGAGCCAGCCAGCTTACTGTTGCTCGGCACGGGATTGCTGGGCCTTGCGCTGCTAATGAGAAAAAAGCGCGAGGCTCGTGCTTAGTCAGCAGGGTAGCGCAGACCCCGTGCTTTTCGCGGTCTGCGGCTTTTCGTTGCAGAACCCACGGCCAAGCCGCAGAGTCTCGAAAAGATCGAGACTCTGCGCTATCCGGTACGTGCAACAAAAATATTATGAAATCCAAAAACCAATAGAAAGGCGATAGCAAATGTTTGCAGCGAAAAATTTCG
>JBOGJW010000111.1:0-6009 GCA_050745245.1 Terriglobia bacterium
GTGCCGGGGTCCTCGGCAAATTCCTTGACTCGGGCCAGGAACTGCACCGCTTCCAGGCCGTCGATAATCCGATGGTCGTAGGTGAGCGCCACGTACATCATCGGACGAATCACCACTTCTCCTCGAAGCGCCACCGGCCGCTCTTCAATCTTGTGCAATCCCAGGATGGCCGGCTGGGGCGGATTCACAATGGGCGTGCTGAGGAGTGAGCCAAACACGCCGCCATTGGTAATGGAAAAGGTTCCGCCGCGGAGGTCCGCCAGGCTTAACGCGCCTTCGCGCGCCTTCCGGGCGTGGTCCTTCACCGCGGCCTCGATCTCCGCGAATGACATCTCATCCGCGTTCCGCAGCACCGGCACCACCAGGCCTTCCGCAGCTCCTACGGCCACGCCGATGTCATAGTAATGCTTCAGCACAATTTCATCGCCCTGGATTTCCGCATTGATCTTGGGGAACAGCCGCAGGGCGGCGACTGAGGCTTTCACGAAAAACGAGACGATGCCGAGGCTGACGCCGTGGCGCTTCTCAAACGCCTCTTTGCGCCGCTTTCGCACCTCCATAATGGCGCTCATGTCTACTTCATTGAACGTGGTGAGCAGGGCGGCCGAATGCTGGGCCTCCAGGAGCCGCTGAGCGATGGTCATCCGGCGGCGGGACATGCGCATGCGTTCTTCGCGTCCGGCGGCAGCGGGCTCCCGCGACGGCAGCATAACGGGCGCGCCCGGGGCCGGCGCGGCTTGCGGCTGAGCCGGTTGAGCGACTGCGGCGAGTTTGGGTGATGGCGCCATACCCTTCACCTCTTCGCGCGTCACTCGCGCGCCCGGCGCACCGACGGCGACTCCCGCCAGGTTGAGCCCCTGCTCGCGAGCGAGCCGCCGTGCTGAGGGGGTAGAAACCTGCTCCGCCGTCATGCCGCTGGTTTCCCCGAGCGGCGGCGTTGCGGGAACCGATGGTTGCGCCGCAGCCGCCGCGGCCGGCGCCGACTCCGGCTGCTTAACCGGCGCGGCGCCGTTTGTGGGGCGGGCTGCGGCTTCGCCTTCTTCGATCACTCCGAGCACGTCGCCAATGTGCACGTCCTCGCCTTTCTTACGTTCGATCTTTGCCAGCACGCCCTGCTGCTCGGCGCCCACTTCGAGGTCCACCTTATCGGTCTCGAGATCCACCAGGACCTCCCCTTGGCTGATCGGGTCGCCTTCGCGCTTGCGCCAATGGCCGACCGTCGCTTCCAGGATGGATTCGCCAAGCTCGGGAACAATGATTTTTACCGGCATCGTATGTGACCTCGGTGGTGGCGGAATTTGCCGCTCTCTCCCCAAGGAGAGGGCCGTAACGCAGCGCGGCGGAGCCGCAACCCAAGCGCATGGTCATTCTGAGTGAGGTCGCCGCGGCGACCGAGCGAAGAATCCCTGCATTTGTTTCGGGCCTCAGGAAAATACAGGGATTCTTCGCTGCGCTCAGAATGACACGCTCGAAATGTGGGGGTACCCACCGCCAGTGGGTCTGCGAGCACACAGTCAACCGAACAGTGGTTGACCGTGGCTACCCCTTGGCCGCCGGGACGGCGGCGCCACATCGTTACGCCTTCTTTAGCAGCACCGTCTCTTCGGTGCGCACCTCTTTCATTGCGAACGCCTGCTTCACCAGCATTTCCTGGTTGAGCGAGTGCCAGCCGGAGGAGCCCTCGGCCGGGCTCGGGCTGCGCGGACGCCCCATATAATGCAGAGGGCAGCGGCCATTCAGCAGACGCGCGAGTTGCAGGCGGATGAACTCCCACGCGCCCATGTTACGCGGCTCTTCCTGCAGCCAGACCACTTCTTCGAGCGCGGGGTAGCCGGAGAGCACCACTTTCAGGTCCTCTTCGGGTAGCGGGTAAAGCTGCTCGATCCTGCAGATCGCCACATTTTGTGCCTTCTGCCGCTGCGGGCTGGAAACCAGATCAACATAGACCTTCCCACTGCAAAAAATGAGGCGGCGAATGCGCGGGCCATTTCCGCGCTGCTGAGCGTCGTCGATTACAGCCTGCCAGTGGCCCTCGGCAAGCTCTCGCGGCGCTGAAGCCACCAGCGGGTGGCGCAGCAGACTTTTGGGCGTCAGCACCACCAGCGGAAGCGGGTCTTTTTCGAGCAGCAGCGCCTGGCGCCTCAGCAGGTGAAAATACTGAGCGGCCGTGGTGCAGTTGGCGATGCGCATGTTAATGGCGGCGGCGGACTGCAGGAAGCGCTCGGGGCGCGCGCTCGAATGATCCGGGCCCTGCCCTTCCAGGCCATGCGGGAGCAGCAACACCAGCGAGGGCGTCAGCCCCCACTTCGCGCGCGCCGAGACAATGAACTCATCGAGCACTACCTGCGCGCCATTCACGAAATCGCCATACTGCGCCTCCCAAATTACCAACCGGCGCGGCTCGCTCACATTGTAGCCGTATTCGAAAGCCAGCGCCGCGTTCTCCGAGAGCGGGCTGTTGCGAATCTCGAACGCGGCCCGCGCCTGCGGCAGAGACTGCAGCGGAATATGCGGCTTGCCGGTGCGCGCGTCATGGAACACCGCGTGGCGCTGGCTGAACGTTCCGCGCTCCACGTCCTGGCCGCTAACACGAACGGCGATGCCGTCGGCGAGAATCGAAGCCCAGGCGAGCTCCTCGGCCGACGACCAGTCGATGGCCGGCTCGGCCGGCTTGTTGAAGATCGCCCGCTTGCGCTGGACGGCACGTTCCAGTTTTCGGTTGATCGCGAAGCCCTGGGGAAGGCTGCGCAGCGCCTCGTTCATCTCCCGCAGGCGTTCGAGCGGCACCGCGGTCCGGGTGTGTCGCGCGATACCGGCCTTCGGCGCCGCCGGCGGCGGATCCCCGAGAGGCGTCTCGGAATCAAGCGAATTGTAGATGCGCTGAATATGCTCCGAGTGCTTGCGCACCAACTCCTCGGCGAAGCCCTCCTGTATAACTCCGCGCGCGAGCAGCGTTTTCACCCAGAGCTGGCGCACGGTGGGGTGTTCCGCGATTTTCTTATAGGTGAGGGGCTGCGTAAAACCGGGCTCATCGCCTTCATTATGGCCGTAACGGCGGTAGCCCACCAGGTCGATCAGAAAATCCTTCCGGAACCGCGCCCGGTACGCGAAGGCCATCCGCGCCGCCTCGATGCATGCCTCGGGATCGTCAGCATTGACATGAATAATGGGGATGCGGAAGCCGCGCGCGAGATCGCTGGCAAAGAGCGTGCTGCGGCCTTCTTCCGGCAGCGTGGTGAAGCCGATCTGGTTGTTGGCGATCACGTGAACGGCGCCGCCCGTCGAATAGCCCGGCAGCCGGAAGAGGTTGAGCGTCTCCGCCACGACGCCCTGGCCGGGGAAGGCGCCATCGCCGTGAATCAGGATGGGCAGCGTCTGCGTGGGATCAAAGCGCGGCGCGCCCGGCTCGTCCACGCGTGTGCCGCTCGCCCGCGCCATGCCCATCACCACCGGATACACCGCCTCGAGATGGCTCGGGTTCGGCGCCATTGAGATAACCATGGTCAACGTCTTGTCGCTCGTCACCGAGCGACGCGCCCCGGAATGGTACTTCACGTCGCCGGTCCAGCCAAGGTCGCCGCGGTACTTGCTAGCGCGCACCGGGTCCTTGAACTCCGAAAGGAGCTGCACATAGGGCTTATTCAGCACGTGTGCCAGGACGTTCAGCCGCCCGCGGTGGCCCATCCCGATCAGTATTTGGCGGATGTTCGCGGTGGCTGCGGCGCCGATAACTTCGTCGATCACCGGGATCAGCATCCCGAGTCCTTCAATCGAAAAGCGCGTCTTGCCGGGAAAGGTGCGGTGGAGGAACAGTTCGAAAACGCCTTCCTGGGTAAGGCGCTCGAGGATAGCCACGGCGTTGAGCGGCTCGCGCGGCGGGCGGAATTCCCCGGACTCGGTGACCCGGGTAAGCCATTCGCGCTCTTCTGGCGCGCGGAGGTGGGCGTAATCGTAGCCGCTATGGGAGCAGTAAATCCGGCGCAGCGCCTCGATTACTTCCAGAGCATTCGCAGCGCCCGCCGTGGCGGGCCCGCCAATTACGCTAGCGGGAAGGTGCCGCAGGTCTTCTCGGGAGATGCCGTGGGTCTCGGGAATCAGCGAGGGATCGCCCGGCAGCGTGCGGCCTAGCGGATCGAGCTGGGCGGCCAGGTTGCCGAACTTGCGGATAGACTCCGCCAGGTTCACCGCGGCGACAATCTTCTCAACGGCACGCCCGGCCAGTCCGGCTCGCGCGGGCGCCGCGGCCAGCTCCGCCGGCGGCGGGGAGGTCTCAAAAAAAGCGCGCGTCTCGGGATCGACGGAGTGCGGATCGTGGAGAAAGCGCTCGTAGAGTTCCGCCACGAAACCCGCATTCACGCCCGCAAAATCAGACCAGTCTTTCATTCATCTGTAGACTAGCAAATTGACCCTCATCTGGAAAGCCGATGCGAGACGGGGTAGTGCGGCGCGGCCTTGCGGCCGCAACCAAACGACATTTTCAGTCATTCCCGCGAAGCTTGTCCTCCGCGCAGGCGGGGGAGCGGGAATCCCCGGTCGCTTTGTATCACCTGAATCCGGCGCATTTGGGGCTTCCGGAAGTGCGGCGGAAGCGCACTTGGCCAGGGTTCAACTTCAATTTTGATACTCTGACACTTACCTAACTTTCGGTGAGGTAAGTGTCAGAATGCGCAGATCGCCACGGAATGCAGGAATCGCCTGTGAGCATGCCGGTGTGACGCACTTTGGCGGTGTATATTTCTTCCACAAATTTCTTCGAGTGCTGCAAACTCGAAATAGCTGTGTCTCGATACCGCAGCAACTCCCGGCGGAATGCCCGCAATTTGGGGCGGCACTCGCCAGGCCCCGATCCGTCGATAAGCTGGCAAAGCCGTTGGCGCGCGGGCTTGGCGGTCGGAGGAGCCGGGCCTCTAGGGCGAGGTCACTCCGCTCTACTCTGCTTTCGGGGCGCTTGGCGCCTCGTACCTGCGGCAGAATCTTGCTCGGATTTTCGATAGCCGAAAAAACGAAGACACAGCCCCAGGCTTCGAAAACAGGCTCTTCACACAGACCCTAAAGCCCTTCCCATTCGACGGCTCTACGGCACGACTGAAGTCGTGCCCTGGTACGCCGCCCTACGGAGCATTTTCGAGGCTGTCATTTAGGGCCTTCGGCCCGCGAAAGGTCATGAAAAACGCTCGCATCCGCCTCCACGGCAACGGCGTGCTAAATCCTCTACTTCCGGTGTACCCGGAAAGTGTTACCCAGCATTTTCGAGGCTGCGGCTTTTCTCCTGCCCCCGACACAAGCCGCGGAGTTACGAAACAACTCCGCGCTACGCGCTCGCGCCGAGCGTGATCTTGAACGCGAACGCGAAATCGCATGGTTTCTCCTCCGGCGTCTCGATGACGAGAGCGTCTGCGTTCTGCCGCCATTTCAGGTTCTGCTCCGAGCCCAGCAGCGCCACTCCCGATATCTTCGCGGGCGCGTGCTGGGAATGCGCGCCGAGCGCTGTAACTCTCGCCTCGTGCTCGGGCCAGCCCAGGAAAATTGCGTAGATGGTATTTCCTTTTGTCGTGAAGCGAATGTCCTGAGATGTAAACGTGACCTGCTTCTCGCCAAAAGATCCCGCCTTAAGCTTGTTCGGGCCTTCGCCGTAAATCTTCCACGGACGCGTGCCGAAAATGGCTTCGCCGCCGACGCTTACCCAGCGGCCGATGCTGCGGAAAACATTCGCCGCCTGCTCGGGTATGGTTCCATCAGGTCGCGGACCGACGTTGAGCAGCAGGTTACCATTCTTGCTGACGATATCCACCAGCTCGGGGACAATTTCCGCAGCGCTTTTGTAGCTGTCGTCTTCGATAAAGCCCCAGGATTTCCAACTGACGGAGGTATCCGTCTGCCAATGCAGCTCGCGGATGCCGCCCTCGATACCGCGCTCGATGTCCAGCACTGCGGCATGCTCGGGATACGCGTCGTTCTTGTAGGTGAGCGCCACCTCCTGCCCGCGACGCGCGGCAGCGTTGTAGAAGT
>JBOGJW010000112.1:0-4771 GCA_050745245.1 Terriglobia bacterium
TCGGAATCCAAATCGGGGATCGTTTGCTCATTGTAATGCCTCAGTTTCAGGCGCGTAGAGGCGGCTTTACGCCGCCATTTTTGGATGGCGGGATAAACCCGCCGCTACATCCGCGCCCGAAACTGAGGCATTACAAGTCCATTCGCTATTTTATTGCGCCGCCCGCGAAGCCAAAGATACAATAAGGCCGGATGGCGGGCAATCCGATCCATTTCGGCACGTCCGGCTGGCGCGGTGTCATGGCCTAGGAGTTCACGTTTGACAACGTGCGCCTCGCCACCGCGGGCATCGCCCATTACCTTACCGGCCGGTCCGCGCATTCGCGCGTGATTCTGGGCTACGACACGCGCTTTCTTTCCGAGCGCTTCGCCGCCGCCGCGGGCGAAGTGCTCGCATCGCACGGCGTGGAGGTTCACTCGACGTCGCGCCCTCATCCCACGCCGGCGCTCGCTGACGCGATCATCCGGGAGCGGTTCGACGGCGGAATCAATATCACCGCCAGTCACAATCCGCCGGAATACAACGGCCTGAAGTTTTCAACCTCCGACGGCGCGCCCGCCCTGCCCGAAGTGACGCGCGAGATCGAGCGCAACATCGAGCGGGTGATGGCCGGGGAATACTCGCTGAAGGGGCCGAGCTTCACGGCGCCGCTTTACCGTCCGGCGGACCCGCGGCCCGCTTACCTCGAGGACATCCGAAAGAAGATTGACCTGGGTGCAATCGCCGCGTCGCACATCAAGATCGCCTACGACCCGCTCTACGGTACCGCTCGCGGGTATCTCGATGACGTGCTGCGTGAGGCGGGCGTGGACGTGCACACGCTGCACGACTTTCGCGACGTGCTCTTTTCCGGCGCCGGCCCCGAGCCGAGCGCGCAAAATCTGGCCGAGCTTTCGAAGTATGTCACGGAGCACAAGTGCTCCATCGGCCTCGCCACGGACGGAGACGCGGATCGCTTCGGGATTGTCGACGCGGATGGAACCTGGATCCCGCCGAATCACGTCCTAGGCGTTCTTGCCGACTACATGATCGAGGTGCGAAAGGCGCCCGGCGGTCTGGCCCGCACCGTGGCGACTACGCACCTGATGGACGCGGTCGCGCGCGAACACAACGCGCCGCTCTATCAGACGCCCGTCGGGTTCAAGTACATCGGCGAGTTGATTAAGGAAGATAAGATCGCCATGGGCGGCGAGGAAAGCGCCGGAATGAGCATGGCCGGCCACTTGCCGGAGAAGGATGGAATTCTGGCCTGCCTGCTCATGGCCGAAGCGGTGGCCCGGCGCGGCCTCACCTTCCGGCAGCAGCTTCAGCGCCTTTTTGAAAAAGTGGGTTCATTCTACTCCGAGCGCGTCAATTTGCACCTGAAGCCCGAGGTGCAAAAGCGGCTGCTCGAAAAGCTGAAAACGGGTTATGATCGCTTTGACTCGCGCAAGGTTGCGAGAATCGACCGGACCGACGGCCTGAAGGTGATCTGCGATGACGGCTCGTGGGTGCTGATGCGGCTCTCCGGCACCGAGCCGGTGGTGCGGCTCTATTGTGAAGCCTCCGCGCCCGGCGAAGTGAAAGAGATGATGGACGCGGCGAAGGCGTTTGCGCTGAATGAATGAAGTAGAGGCGGCTTTACGCCGCCATTCGCAGGTTGGCGGGAAAACCCCGCCGCTACATTCGCGTCGAAGAATGAAGGCTTCTGATCTACGTCACGAGCGCTTTCGTCGTGCGGCCATCATAGGCGGCGCGCTGTTGCTTGCGGCGCTCGTGATGCACGGCATCTACGGCGCTGACGGCCTGCAGGCTCTTCATCAAAAGCATCATCAGGCCAAAGCCCTCTCACGGCAGATCGATCAACTGAAGCAGGAAAATCGGATGCTTCAGAAAGAAGTACAAAACCTCCGGTCGAATCCGGCCACCATCGAGCGCTATGCCCGCGAAGAGCTTCATATGGCTCGAAAAAATGAGATCATCTACATGCTGCCGCAGAAATCCCCGGCTTCCGGTAGCGCCGATCTCACCGGCCATCCTCCGAAGCCGTAGAGCTGCCGCGGAAGCGCGACCATCACGGCCGCATCTGGTGCGGGCTGGAAGCCCGCGCTCCCAGGCGCGTGCGGCCAACATTTAATGCGACTGCTTCGAAAATTTTGGCCGACTCCCCTCACCCGACTCGCTCTGATCGCCACCCTCTCCCCTCGGGAGAGGGCGAAAGCGCGCGAAGAAAGCCCTCTCCCCGCGGGAGAGGGCGCCCGAGGGACGAGGGCGGGTGAAGGGTCATTTTCATGCTTTGCAAGTGTCGCAAAGCGACATGATCGACTACGGAATACAACACTCGGGATCTGCTTCCTCTGCGCGTGCGCATGGGCATCACCTTTAGCCGCGCGCACCATTCAGGTGCTTGATCCGCTGCTGATCCGGGCGGACCGCCCCGCATTCTCCGCGGTCCTCACGCTGACCCTTCCTTCGCATCCAGCGAGCGCCGCCTGTGAAATCCTTGTGGCGGGCGCCAGCACGGGAGGCGTGGCAGCGGCGCTGGCCGCGGCTGAGAGCGGCCACACTGTCTGTCTTACGGAGGAAACCAACTGGATTGGCGGCCAACTGACCGCGCAGGGCGTCTCCGCGGTCGACGGCAATCGCTACGTTGAGACCACCGGCGTAACTGCCAGCTTTCAGCGCCTTCGCCGCGCGATCCGCGGCTACTACAAAGCGCACTACCAGCTTTCAAGCCTTGGGGCGGGGGAGAAATTCTTTAACCCCGGCAACTGCTGGGTCAGCGCGCTCTGTTTTCAGGCGCCGGTCGCGCTGCAGGTGATCGATACGATGCTGCGGCCCTTGGAAAGCAAGGGCCTGCTAAAAATCTTTCTGCGAAGCAAGGTGGTCCGCGTGGAGAAGCGCGGCAACCGAATCGATTCAGTGCTGGCGTATGAGTTTAACGATCGAAAATGGGTGCGATTCAAACCGCGTTATGTGATTGACGCCACCGATACGGGCGAGCTACTGCCCCTTGCGGCCGCCGAATACGTTACCGGGGCCGAGCCGCGCAGCCGCACGGACGAGCCGGACGCGCGCGCCGGCAGCGGCGATCCGCATGACAGCCAAAGTTTCACCTACACTTTCGTGCTGGCGCGCAAGCCTGGCCATAACCATACCATCCCGCCACCGATTGAATACGAGCTGCACCGGGTCGCCCAGCCCTACACTCTGACGCTCAACTACGGCGGCGGAAAGCTCCTCACCTACCGCATGTTTCAGAAAGCGCCCGGCACACCCGGCTCGTTTTGGGATTACCGGCGGCTCATCGCAGGCACGAACTTCAGGGGGCCCGGCGCGCCGCGCGAAATCTCCATGGTGAACTGGCCAGGCAACGATTATTGCGGCCCGGGTCTGCTTTCCGACGATCCGCTCAAGCAAGCCAGGGCACTGCTGGAGGCGAAGAAAGTTGCGCTGGGCTTCGCGTATTGGCTCCAGACGGCGGCGCCGCGCGATGATGGGAGCGGGATGGGATATCCGGGGCTCGAGCTGCTCACCGGCGCCCTGGGTTCGCAGGACGGCTTATCTCAGTTTCCGTACATCCGGGAATCGCGCCGGATCGTCGCCCTCAAGACGATCCGCGAGCAGGATATTTCATCGATTTATCAGAAGGGGCCGCGCGCGGCGCGTTTCGCCGATTCGGTGGGAATCGGGTTTTACGCCATTGACATCCACGGTTGCTCAGCGGAGGATTTTGCCTCGGGCGCGAAGCCCTTCCAGATTCCGCTCGGCGCCCTGATTCCGAAAGATGTTGTAAACCTGCTCGCCGCGTCCAAGGACGTCGGTACCACGCACATCACGAACGGAGCGTACCGGCTGCACCCGGTCGAGTGGGCCGTTGGCGAGGCGGCCGGAACGCTGGCGGCGTTCGCGCTCGACCGCGGTGTCACGCCGGCCAAAATTGACGTGATCCCGGGTCTCGTTGCGGAGTTGCAGCGAAAGCTGCTCATCCGAGGCGCACCGGTGTTTTGGTTTGACGATCTCCCACCGCAAAGCACCGCCTTCGCGGCCGCTCAGTTTCTCGCCGTGCGCGGTATTTTCGGCCCCAACAGCCGCGATCTGCACTTCAATCCGCGGCAGCCGGTATCCCGCGCCGAAGCGGCCGAGGCCCTCCGCCGCGCCGGCCTGAGCCCCGGAACCAGCGCCGATTCCCTTCCGCAAGGAGCTGTCATGACCCGCGCCCAGTTCGCCATCTGGCTCGCCGCCCGGCTGGGCGAGTAGCGGCGGGTTAACCCCGCCACCCGAAATGGCGGCTGGCCCTCTGGGACTGTGGGTTCCCAGCGCGCATCGGATGCCGCCAAGATGCTGTAGCGGCGGTGTTCCATCGCCGCTTAATGACGCCGCCGGCGGAGACACCGACGCTGCAGAGGCCGCGCTCCCACCTCGGCTGACGGGCGGCGTTCCAGTGTCAAGGCAAAGTAGAAAGTTCCTATCCCGAGCAAAGTAGAAAGTTCCGCTTTTGTCTTTGATCTTTCTCTCTTTTTTGCCTTTAGGCTTTTGTCTTGTCTTTGTCTCTGGCGCTAACCGAAGGAGCCCGTAGGGCGACTGAGGTTAGCGCCAGAGACAAAAATTCCGGCCGGTTCGCCCAGACCCCTGACCGAGCCGGCTTCCGGCGAGAGGGTTTTCCACAGGGGCGGACTGCCCTGCAGGTTGAACCCTTCCATCCAGAGGCTGCGCGTTTTGGCCTTCGCCGGGGTCTTGGCTGGTACTGAACGGGGGACCGGCAAAGCTTCGGTCTTCACTTCGCAGCGGG
>JBOGJW010000113.1:0-4198 GCA_050745245.1 Terriglobia bacterium
GAAAAAGGTGTAGCGGCGACTTTATATCGCCATTTCGGCCATTGTGAATACTGGATAAATGGCGGTATAAAATCGCCGCTACGCTCGCGTGAGTGGATTTTTCAGCAACCTCTTACGCCTGAACGGCGACGGTGCTCTCGGTGCGGATGACCGGGTGGTAGAGGGTGTCGCGCTCGAACGGCTCCTGGCCCGCTTCGCGGATGAGGCGCATCAGCTCGGAACGCGTCATTCCCTGCGGCGTGGTGGCGCCGGCGTCGTGGTAGATTTTTTCCTCTACAACGGTGCCGTCAATATCATCCGCGCCGAAGCGCAACGCCACCTGCGCGACGCGCGGCGTCAGCATGATCCAGTACGCCTTGATGTGCGGGAAATTATCGAGCAGCAAACGCGCCACGGCCACGTTCTTCAGGTCAAGAAAGCCGCTGGACTCGCGGAAGCCGACGTCCGCGCCGAGCGCGGTGTGCGCGGGATGGAATTTCAGCGGGATAAACGTCTGGAAGCCGCCGGTCTCATCTTGAAGAGTCCGAAGCTGTAGCAGGTGGTCCACCCGGTCCTCATCGGTCTCAATGTGGCCGTAGAGCATAGTCGCGGTTGAGTGCAGCCCCATCCGGTGCGCCGTGCGGTGCACCTTGAGCCAGGTGTAAGCGCCGATCTTATGATCGCAGACTTTGCGCCGCGTGGCGGGCGCAAAGATTTCCGCTCCACCGCCCGGCAAAGAGCCGAGCCCCGCCTCTTTGAAAGTCCCAAGGATCTCCTGAATGCTCTTCCGGGTTTGCTGCGAATAATAGGCAATCTCAACCGCCGTGAAGGCTTTGAGGTGAACGCTGGGGAAGCGCTCCTTCAAACCGCGCAGCAAGTCTACGTAATATTCGAACGGCAGATCAGGGTGCAGGCCGCCGACGATGTGAAATTCGGTGATGGCTTCGCTCCAGCCTTGGCTGGCGACGCGAAAAGCTTCTTCGAGCGCCATTGTGTAGGCGCCTGGCGCGTCTTGCTTGCGGCCAAAAGCGCACAGGCGGCAGCTTGCGACACACACGTTGGTGGGATTAATGTGCCGGTTGACGTTGAAATACGTACGATTGCCGTGCCGCTTCTCGCGCACGTGATGGGCAAGATAGCCGATGGTGAGCAGGTCTTGCGAGCGGAACAGGGCGACCCCGTCGGCGAAGTCCAGGCGCTCTCCAGCGAGCGCTTTTCGGGCGACCGGCTCGAGCGCGCCATCCTGGATGCGCAGGTTTTCACGAAGCATCGGATTCCTCGACCTCTCGCGTCTTGTGCTTCGCGGGCTTCTTTTTCTTGTTGGACACAACCCGCTCCGTGGGCGCTTGGCCGAGAACAATCCGCGCCCGTCTGCGGACTTCCTTGGAAGCCTTAAACGGCTTGTGCTTTCGCGGTTTCGGCAAGAGTCCTCAAAATAGCTGCTCTAAATAAGTGGACCCCGTTCCCCCGCCTGCGTGGAGGACAAGTTTCGCCAGGGTGACAGCAAACCGTCATTCCCGCGCAAGCGGGAATCCAGGCTTTTCTATGCTTCGCTCGGCCAGCACCCCGTCCCGGGGCTATCCTTTTGATGTTCAGCCCGGCTTGTACTGCGGCACGCGTTCGCCGGCTTCGAACAGCGGCGGAAGCGGCGATGCGTCGTTGAGGTAGTTCTGCATCTCCAGCAGGTCCGGCTTCGAGAAGCCGTCGCAAGCCGCCTGGATGGTCTGATCACGCCCCACCAGAAAAAGGCTGGGGACAAACTTCAGCCGGTACTCGCGCGAAACTGCGTAGGGCTTCGGATCGATCAGCACCGGAAACGTCAGCCCAAACTTCTGCGCAAACCGCCGGGTATCTTCCTCGCAGTCTTGCGAGATGCCGAGCACCTGGCCGCCGCGCTCGCGCGCCTGCCGGTGAATTCGCTCAAGGAAAGGCAGGGTGAACTGGCATGTGGGGCACGAAACCTTGAAAAACGCGGCAAGCACCGCGCGATCAGGCAGCAACCCCTTCAGGGAATAGGACGCGCCGTCCACCCCCTTCAATTCGAATCCCGGCGCCGCTTGGCCCTTGCTCAGCGTGGTCATGGAGGTTCCGGCGGACCTGCATCTTTCAGGTTCGCAGTATCTATTCTATCAAACCACCGGGGTAATGCCTCAGTTTCGGGCGCAGATGTAGCTGCGGGTTTATCCCGCCAGCCAAAAATGGCGGCGTAAAGCCGCCTCAACGCGCCTGAAACTGAGGCATTACCCACCGGGCGCCAGGTAGCGCAGCGCGGCAGAGCTGCAACCAAGCCGCACGGATGAAACTGTCATCCTGAGCGAGGTCACCGTGGCGACCGAGAGAAGAATCCCCGTATTTGTTGAGGCCCAGCGAAATGCCGGGTTTTTCCCTTGCCCTGCGAGATCATTAATGACAGGTCATAAAATAAGGTCCGCGCTACCCACCCGCTACGTGTCACGGCTTTACGCCCTTGCGTCGCGGCAGGAACAGGCCAGCGAGCGTGGCGGCCACCAGCCATCCGATGCTCAGCAGTGCGAAGGGCAGCACGAATCCCCCTGTGCGCTGGCGGAGATAGCCCACAAGGAAGGGTCCGAAAAATCCTCCCAGGTTCCCCAGCGCGTTGATCAGCCCCATCGCCGAGCCGGCAACGCTTGCCGGCAGCGTCTCGGTGGGAATGGCCCAGAACGGCCCCAGCCCGCCGTACGATCCGAAGCCCGCCAGCGCGATCAGCAGAAACGAAAGCTCGGGTGAGACGCCGCTGGTGAGCACGCTCGCCATCAGGAAGACGCCGCCCCAGCCGAGCGCGAACGCGACGTGCCGCGCGCGGTCATGCGTCTTGTCTGAGTGCCTGGAAATCACCACCATGCCCACGGCCGTAATGACATAGGGAATCGAAAAGAGCAGCCCAACATGGAGGCTGCTGATGCGGCGCGTGTGCTCGATGGCGCTTGGAAGCCAGAAAAGATAGCCATAGTTACCGGAATTCTCGAGGAAGTAGATCCCGACCATCAGGAGTACGTGCGGCCGCAGCAGAAGGCGCAGGTAAGGCTCGGGAGCGCTGGGGCGAAGCTCAGTCTTCTCCTGCGAGATCGTCTGCTCAAGGAAATCACGCTCTTCGGTGGAGATCCAGCGCGCCTGGCGCGGGTAGTCATCGATTGCAAGCCACCAGATCAGCACCCAGATCAGCGGGAGCACTCCCTCGACCACCAGCAGCACGCGCCAGTTCCATCGGCCCAAGATCCACCCCGAGAGCGGCGAGGAAACAATGACGGCCGCGGGCAGGCAGAGCATCCAGTACGCGTTGGCGCGCGCGCGCTCGCGGCTGGGAAACCAGTTGGAGAGGAGCACCAGCGTGGCCGGCCAGACGCCGCCCTCCGCCACGCCCAGCAGGAATCGCATCACCAGAAACCCTTGCCCCGTATTCACCAGCGCGGTAAGCGCCGAACAGCAGCCCCAGACGATGAGTAGGACGCTGACAAAGCGTTTCGCGCTCCAATGCGTGGCAAGATAGCCCCCGGGGATTTGCAGCAGGAGGTAGCCCCAAAAGAAAATACCCGCGGCGTTCCCAGCCTGGGTGTGGGTCAGGTGAAGATCGCGTGTGATGTCCGGCAGGGCGAGGGAGATGTTGGTACGATCGATGTAGGCGATCGTATACATGATGAACGCGATGGAAAGGACGCGAAACCAGCGCTTCTCAGGCATAGGAATAGGGGAAAGACAGAATTGCGAAGCATACCCTTGCCGCCCCATCAGCGCAAGGCAGAAAAGGGGGGAAACCTACGCCTCTCAAGGATGGCGCCGCGGGCTTCGCCTTGTCAGGATTCGCGGTTGAGAAGCTTTCCCGCTTGCGAGAACCGAACGATCCCCCAGCAGGCCGTGATCGCCACAAAGATGGCGCCGGCGATGCCGCATTCGATGCACAGAAATGCCAGCAATTGCCAGCTGGACCGGGGCGCCCAGAAGAAGTGAACCCTGAGGGCGAACACCACTACTCCGGCGAGCGCCGCCGCCACAAGGTCCTTCGCCGCGAGAACGCCGAGGGCGCGGTCAAGTACGGCTCGAATGCCGGCCAGGTTTTCCGCGCAGGCGACAATGCAGGTGACGATCAAGCTTGACAGCAGCGCCAGAGGGATGCCCTTCGCGCCCATGTGAAAAGCGGCGACGTAGAGGACATCGAGGGCAATCGTGAGGCCGTAATAGATTCCCGAAAGCCGCAGAAAAT
>JBOGJW010000114.1:0-5451 GCA_050745245.1 Terriglobia bacterium
CGAAATGGTCGCGCTGTGGACGAGCGGGCCGGCCGGCGATCAGAATCCGATTGTGCTGGACAACGATGAAGACTTCAGTATGGTTGCCGCTTTGGGAAGAATCCTGGGAGAAGAAACCGTTCGAGTGGCAAATCAAATGAGCAATTTGACGACGGACGTGACAATCCACGGTGGTCAGCAGGTCATCACCTGCCCCGGCGAAAAAGTCGAGCCCGGTCCGCGCCCTCGGCTGCACTACAAGTTCGATGATGCCCCGCCCGTGAATATCCGGCTCAGCCTGCTCATGCTGAACAATATCGCGCTGGCGGGGGTGTCGGGGGAAGTCCTCACTCCGATTTACGAGCACCTGAGGCGGGATTCGCCGTTCACTGATACCATTATGGTGACGCACGCGAATGGGGCTAGCGGGTACATTCCCAACGATGCCGCGTACGGGCAGATCAGCTACGAAATCACAACAACTCGCCTCAAGCCCGGATGCGCTGAAAACGGAATTGTCGATGGATTGGTTCGCCTCATGAGCGGGAACTGAATGTAAAGAGGAACGCGTATGGCATCTCAGCCGGTGTATGACGTGATTATCGTCGGGTCAGGCGCCTCGGGCGGCATTCCCGCTTATGTCCTGGCCACTAAGGGCCTGAACGTGCTCTGCCTCGAAGCTGGTCGGATGATCGACCCCGCCAAGGATTTCCACACGCACAAATTTCCTTACCAGTGGCCGTATCGCGGCAACGGCAAGCCCGGAGAGTACGGCCACCCGCCGCAAGGAATGGAGTGGAAGATCAAGGAATGGACCGACCACCTTTACACCATTCCGGCCGAGGACCCTTACGCGCTCGCTCCCGGCGCCAAGTTCACATGGACGCGCCTGCGCGCAGTAGGCGGGCGCACGAACTTCTGGGGACGCGAGACGGAGCGCTTTGGGCCGCTGGACTTCAAGCCCAAGAGTCTCCAAGACGGCTGGGGCGAGGACTGGCCCATCAGCTACGAGGAGGTGGCGCCGTATTACGACGAGGTCGAGCGGTTGATCGGCGTCTCGGGAAGCGCAAAGGGCGTCTTTAATTCGCCCCAGGGCGAGCACCTGCTGCCCGCCTTCAATGCGCGCTGCGGCGAGCTGCTGATCGCAAAGGGCGCAAGAAAGCTCGGCATCCAGGCCATCCCAAAGCCCCTGGCGGTGCTGAGCCGGCCCTATGACGGGCGTCCCCCGTGCCATTACTGCGGCGCCTGCAACTGGGGTTGTGACGTGCGCGCGCGATACAGCTCGCTCGACGTGGTGTTTCCAAAACTTCAGGGAAGGCGCAACTTCACATTGCGCCCGAACTCAGCCGTGAACACCATCTTGATGGATCGCAATACGGGGCGCGCCCGGGGCGTCACCTACATTGATTCTGTGACGAAGCAGGATTACGAAGTGCACGGCAAGGTGGTGGTGCTTGCGGCCTCGATGATCGAGTCGATTCGCATTCTCTTGAATTCCAGGGATCGCGACTTTCCCAGCGGGCTGGCCAATTCCAGCGGCACGCTGGGGCGCTACCTGATGGGCCATGTGTCGTTCAGAGGAGTGCATGGCTATCTGCCTCAGCTTGCCGGACGCCCCACCACGGACGACGACGGCCCTGGGGAATCGTGCCTCTACATTCCGCGCTACAACTACAGCCATCGCGATAAGAAGAAGTACCTTCGCGGATGGCAGTTCAACGTCGCCACGGGATGTGGGATGGGCGCCGGGCCGGGAGCAAGCCTGCCCGGGTTTGGGACCGCTTACAAGCGGCGCATCAAGGAACTCTATCCGGCGGCTTTCAACATGGGTGGCTACGGAGAGGGATTAGCTTTTGCCACGAACTATGTGGAGATTGACCCGAACGGCTTACGCGACCGGCTGGGCATTCCGCAGGTGCGCTTCCATACCAGCGCCGAGTACCCACAGGCCTTTGCGATGGTCGAAGAGATGTACGGGCAAATGGAAGAGATTCTCAAGGCGGCCGGAGCCGTTGTGCTGCCGTACGAGAAGTCCGGGCCGTACCCGCTGGGCGCCGTCACGCACGAAGCGGGGGGCGCGCGCATGGGCGATGACCCGCGCGCCTCTGTGGTCAACAAGTGGAACCGCTGCCACGACGTGAAGAACGTTCTGGTCGCGGACGCGGCATGCTTTATGTCTCACCCGGAAAAGCCGATCACCCACACTATCATGAGCCTCGCCTGCCGCGCCGCCGAGCGCCTGGCGGAAGACTTCCGGCAAGGGAACGCGGAGACCGGAGCTTAGGATGACCTTTCTGCGTCGGCGGCAGATGGCGTTTGCCGCGATTCTGTTACTGGTTTTCTCTGCGGCCGCAAGCGGCGTGGTAATGAAGGCGGGCGTGGCGAAAGTGGATATCACGCCGCCTCCCGGCAGCGTGGGACTCTGGGGCCGCTTCGACCGCCTGCAGCCAAACCGGGGCGCATACGATCCCCTCTACGCTCGCATCCTGGTGCTGGAAGCAGGCGCCCAGCGGATGGCGCTGGTAGAGCTCGATTTGGGCCGCACCTTTGGCCCAAACTCGCTCGCGCAACTGCGGCACGCGGTGCGCCAGTCAAGCGGAATCGGCTGCGTGGTCGCGGTCGCGACGCATACGCACGCTGGTCCGGTTATCCAGGATCAGTATCCTTCCGGAACGCCGCCCTGGGAGCGAACAGCGCTGGCGCGGATCGAGCAAGGTATTCATGAGGCGCAGAGCCGGGCGGAGCCGGTTCGCCTGGGTACCGGCTATGGCGTCGCCTACATCGGCCACAACCGCCGCCAGTTGAATGGCGACGGCTCAATCACGATGCTCTGGAACGACCCGGCGCAGGTTCTTACCGAGCCGATGGATCCCACCGTGGCCGTGCTGCGGATCGATAAAGCGGACGGCGCGCCGCTGGCGATCCTGGCGAACTACGCCTGCCATCCGGTCACGTTCGGGTCAGCGGACCTGAAATTTTCCGCCGACTTTCCCGGCGTCATGTGCAAGGTTGTGAACGAGCGCATGAAGGCCCACCCGCTGTGCTTTTACCTGCAGGGGGCGGCGGGCGACGTGAATGTGTTTGACGACGGAGTAGCATTTCAGGACGGCGTCCTCCAGCGGCGGGATTGGGCGGGGAACCGTCTCGCGAAGACGGTGCTCCGCGTGGCCACGAATATTCACACCGAGGTGAACCCGGAACCGGACCTTCAGTTCGCCGTCGACAATCTGCCCATCCACCTGCGCTGGAATCCCGAAGCGTTCCGGGCCCACATGAGCATGGAGACCGGCGCCAAAGCTGTCGGCCTCTATCTTCCTCCGGTTCAGAAGATCATGGAGTTCCCGGTCACAACCGTGCTGATTAACCGTCAGATTGCGATGATGGGAATGCCCGGTGAGTCTTTCGTCCAGTTCCAGATGAGCTGGCGGGCGCAGTGCCCCGTGCGGCACTGTTTCTTTCTCGGCTACACCAACGGCTACGACGGATATCTCCCAACGCTGAGGGCGGCGGCCATCGGCGGATATGGAGCGGTGAACGCGACCACCTGGGCGCAGGTGGGAGCGGGAGAGCTCATGCTGAATCACGCCTTGGTGAAGGTTTATCAGATGCTGGGGCAGCTTCGCGACGGCCCACGCAAAGACTGGAAGAGCGAGCGGTAGATCGGCAAGGCCGGCCGCGATGGGAGCTGTAGCGCAGCGTTCGTATTGCAACGTTGCGGTTTGCCGCGATGCCGCAGACATGCTGCGGCATCAAGAATGCTCGCGCCCAGGACGGTGTATCAGGTCACGACTTTAGTCGTGCCGATGCAGCGCACAACTACAACGCCGGCTTCAGCCGCTGTTGCGCCTGAACCATCAAACCAGGGGCTAAAGCCCGCTTTCTTCGGCGGCTCTGCAGCATGGCTGAAGCCATGCCCTGATACAAGGCGATGCCTCTACACCTGTGAAGCTCGGTCCTATGAAAGACATCTTTCCATACAGACGGAACGCCCGGACTTTATGCAAGCTGCTGCTCGGGCTTACTTTCGCGGTCCTGGTCGCGCCCGCAGCGGGGGTGGGCGCTGTGATGAAAGCCGGCGTGGCGCGGGCGGACATTACTCCGCCTCCCGGCGTCCACATGATGGGCTACGCCAATAGTTCCATCCCTACCGGCACTCTCGATCCGCTTTACGCCCGGGTGCTCGTGCTTGAGGCCGGGGATCGTCGCCTTGCCTGGGTTGATCTCGATCTTTCCCGGCCGTTCGGACCGGCCTCGCTCGACTGGCTGCGGAATGCGGTAGCACAGGCCACCGGCATTCACTGGATGATTGTCGATTCCATTCACACGCACGCCGGCCCGATGATCCGTCCCGAATATCCATCCGGGCCTCCGCCCTGGGAAGAATCGGCTCTGAGGAAGATCGTCCAGGCCGTCGAGCAGGCGCAGGGCAGCGCAGTGCCCGTGCGTTTGGGAACCGCGTATGGCCGCGCATACATCGGCTATAACCGGCGGCGGGTGAACGCCGATGGCAGCGTCACAATGATCTGGAACAACGCGGCGAAGGCGCCCACCTCGCCGGTGGACCCGACGGTCGGCGTGCTGCGGATCGACAAGATGGATGGAACACCCCTGGCGATCCTGGTAAATTACGCCTGTCATCCGGTAACGTTCGGGCCCGGCAACACGCGCTACTCGGCGGACTTTCCGGGCGTGATGTGCAAGCTGGTGCGGCAGGCTTTTGGCGGGCAGCCCGTGTGCTTCTACCTCCAGGGGGCTTCGGGCGACATCAACGTCTACGATGCCTCGACGCCTATTAAAGACGGCGCTGTGCAAAAGCGCGACTGGGCAGGGGAGCAATTAGGGACCGAGGTGGTGCGCGTGGCGAAAGGCATTCATACCCGCGCCGCGCCGGACGCGAGCCTTGACTATTCCGATGACTCCATGACTTTTGGCCTGCGCTGGAACCCGGATAAGTTCCGGCAAGCCATGCTGAAGGACTTTGGGCCAAACTACCTGCCGCCAATTCAGACGCGGATGCAATTGCCGGTAACCACGCTGCTCATCGACAAGCGCATCGCCATTATGGGCATGCCGGGCGAGCCGTTCGTCAATTTCCAGATGGAATGGCGCACTCGGTGTCCGGTGCAGGATTGCTTCTTTCTGGGCTACACCAATGGCTATTTCGGATATCGGCCTACGATCAAGGCGGCGGCCCAGGGGGGATACGGCGCCGGGAATGAGACAACATGGGTCCAGACCGGGGCGGGCGAGGCCATGGTAGTCCGCGCGCTGGTAGAGGTTAATGAGATGCTGGGGCGGCTTCAGGACGTTCCCCGAACGAATTGGTAAGCAGCACAAGCAGGAGCAATCGATGGAAGAACACATGGTCTCACGACGGGGCACTCTAAAATATTTCGGCCTTCTGATAAGCACGGAAACCGGCCGCGCGTTTGCATCCCAGTGGCTCAGCGGTAACACGAAGCTTCTCGCCGC
>JBOGJW010000115.1:0-3678 GCA_050745245.1 Terriglobia bacterium
GACTTGGACAGTGTGAGAAACTGCTGGTTGAAGATGACGAAATCGTCCGTCTTCACGCGGCGGCGCGCCGTTTGCCGGAGGCGGCCCTTAAGCCAGTCTTTCGAGCGAACCGAAAAGACGTAGTAGCCTTGCCCGGCCAGCCGCTCGCGAACGTCCGCCTCGGAATCCGCCGTCTCCGTGTGATTCAGAATCTGGCCGGCGGCGGTGCCGATTTTACAAACGAAATCCATAGAAAATTATGAATTGTCAATGCTGAATTATGAATTGAGGTTGCCTTCAGCGGGGTAGCGCGGACCTCAGACGCGGAGGTCGGCGCTACCCGCTCAGAACTCCACAACTCAGAACTGTCACCAACTGCTGTACGCCGTGCCGTCGAGCGAGTTCGCGTCCGAACCGCTGTGCACGTCCACCACGCCCTCCTGCGACTGGTCGGGCGAGGTCGCCACGTCCTCGATGTCTACTTTCCAGGTCTCCGCCGATCCGGTGATCGGGTCCACCGGAACGCCGCCCCGCAGGTAACCAGCATCCACCAGGTCCTGAAGCGACGAGGGCGGTTGCTGCTTGTCCACCGTGTATTCGTCGATCAGGTGGCGCATGGTGAAGAGGTCGTTCCGAAGCACCGCCTCGCGCGCCCGCTTAATGGCGGTGCTGTACGTGGGCACGGCGAACGATGCCAGAATCAGGATCACCGTCATCACGAACATCAGCTCCAGCAGCGTGAAGCCGGACGAAGAGGGTTCGGAGTACAGAGTTCGAGGTCCGGGGTTGGGCGTGCGGGATGTGCAATTTTTCTTCGGCAGGTCCGATTCCGAACTCCGGATTCCGGATTCCGGATTCCGAACACCGGACTCCAGACTCCCGACTCCGTACTGCCGACCCTCTTTACCAGCTTGAGTAACTTGTGCCATCCAATGCCGTTCCATAACTCTTCGAATACACGTCGAAAACATTCTCCCCGCCCCAGCTCGTGGAGTCGGGATCATCCTGCATCGCGCGCAAGCCCCAGTCGGCGTTGCCCGTCATCGGATCGATGGGAACCTTGCGCAGAAACCGATACCGCGCGTCCTTCGAACCCTTCACTGGCACGCCGCGGACCAGTGTCTCGAGGTCGGGCGGGTAGCCAAACGTATCGGGCTGGACGGAAATCAGACCCTGGTCGGAAAAATCCTTGTAGCGGTCGATAGCGGTGCGCAGCTCACGGAGATCCCGGCGAAGCTCTTCCTCTTTCAGGTGCTCAGCGTGGACGCGCGCCAGCGGCAGAGCCACCGCACTGAGGATCATCATGATCGCCATCGCGGCGACGAGCTCGACCAGCGTGAAGCCCCGCCGCGCGGGCTCCGCAATCATTTTAGTGTCACCCCCGCGAAAGCGGGGGTCCATCGAGTCGGTGGATTCCCGCTTTCGCGGGAATGACGGGGCGAAGGATTGACCGCGCGCAAAAACTGCTGGACGAGACCTCCTCACTGCGACACTCCAGGCGGAGCGCCCGCCGGCGGGGCCGCCGCCGCACCAGACCCGCGGATCGTCGGCGCGAGCGCCCCGGCGTCGGAAGCTTCGAGCGGCTCCGGGAGGCGAATCACACGCGGCGTCAGCATGATGAGGACCTCGTCGTCCTTCGTCTCGAAGCTCTGCGTCGAAAAGAAGTATTTCAGAATCGGAACATCGGCGAGCCCCGGCAGTCCGGAAACAAGCCGATTCGTGGTGGTCTGGATCAATCCACCCAGCAGGCTCACTTCTCCTTCTTTCAGCCGGATCGTGTGGTCAACCTCACGCTGCGTGAACGTAGGCTCCTCGATGCCGCCGATGTTTACGGGCGCTCCCTCTGCCGAGATCGTGATTTTGGCTTTCAGGACGATATCGCCGTTGGCCGCGACGTTCGGCGTGATGTCCATGAGCACGCCGACATCCTTGTACTGGAACTGGGTGTTCGCCAGCAGTCCGAATCCCGACGTAGCGCTGCCCACCACCCCCGCCGTGGGAACGCCAAAGCTGCCGGTCGCGATCGGCACGCTCTCGCCGATGTTCAATCGCGCCTCTTCCCCCGCGGTCGCTCGAATTTCCGGGTTCTCCAGAATGTGGGTGCGCGTATCGGAGAGCAGCGCGTTGGCAATGACCCCGGGCAAAGCGATGCTGAAATTGCCCGTCGTCAGCCGCGGTATTTGGCTCAAGGTGACCGAAGAGGACGGGCTACTGGTTGAGCCGGAGCTGGACGAGGACGCGGGCGGCGTAAGCCCGACGGCCGCCAGCGTGTCGCCGCTGAGCGGCACGGGCGCAAGGCCAAGGTCCCGCAAGCGGTCCTTATCCGCCTCAAGCACCGTCACGCTAATCAGCACCTCGGCCTTGCCGCGATCGAGGTTGTGGATGAGTTCCTGGGCCGCAGCCACTTTTTCCGGCGAATCGTACAGCGTGATCGAGTTCGTGTCGGGATTTTCAAAGGCTCTCTGCACGCCCGTAACCTGCTTGACGGCGGTCAGGATGGCGGTACGATCCGCCGGCGTGAGCGGGTTCTGCAAATAAATCGTCCGCAGCTCCTGCGACTCAAGCTCTCGCCGGTTAATCGCCGTATCAGGAATTACTAAGATCGTGTTGTGGCTGATCGGCTTCCAGAAAACATTGGATTCGGCCGAGGCCGCGCGCAGAGCGTCGGCCAAGGTGACGTTCGAAAGATCAAGCGAAATCGGCTTGGGCTGAAAGTCGTAGTAAAAGACCACATTGATGCCCGCCAGCTTGCCCAGCGTCTCGAAAACGCGGCGGCTGTCAGCGGAGATTCGCAGCCGGGCAATCGGCTGCTTCGGCAACGCCTGAAGCTCGACGCCGCCCGCCCCGCGCGCCTGTTGTTCCTCTTCCATCGCGCGGCTAATCGCGCGCGCCCGATTCGACGTGGCGGCGGACTGTTTCAAAAGAATGCCCTGGAGGTGCTGCGCTGCCGCCTGGTTGCTGGGATCAACGCTGATCGCCTTCTGAAATTCCGCGGCAGCGGCTTCCGCCTGGCCTTCGGCGAGCAGGCGGTTTCCGCGCTCCGCATGAAAGGCCGAGGCCTTCATGCGGGCCTCTTTTGCGTAGATCAGGTAGTGGGGATTGTCGGGCTGGGTCTGAAGGGCCTTCTGGAAATGGATGACGGCGCCGTCGTAGTCTCGCTGCTCTTCCGCCTTGCGACCTTCACGAAACGCCACGCTGGCCGGACTACAAGCCAAGCAGAAAACAACACTCGCGATGATTGTGGCGAGGCAAGCCGTCCGGCCGTGCCTCAGCCACCCGAACCGTGCGGTCATAAACCCATCCATTATCGTTTAGCCGGCGAGAAAAATGCAAGACACGCGATGAGGAAATGGTGAATTGTGAATGCTGAATTATGCCGGTCTACGTTCGGGGCGGGGTGCTATAGCGCCGGTGTCCCCACCGGCGATCTTCGGCGCTGAGGACTGCGCCGCTACAGCCGCCGATGTTACTCATTAGTAATTCTCAACAAGAGTCGGCGGGGAAGATTCCAAAGAGCCGGGTAGCCCACGGCGAGCGCCTTTACCCGCCGCGGGCTTTTTCCGTCCAATTCACGATTGCTTCATGAATAATCCGGGCCATGCGAAAACTTCTCTTTGAAAATCAGGAGCAAGCACAAAAGACCCGTCCCCACCAGGAAGAGAGATGCAGGCTCCGGGACAGTGCTGCTGCTCGTAACCC
>JBOGJW010000116.1:0-2393 GCA_050745245.1 Terriglobia bacterium
AGCCGTGGCAGAGCAGAACGCGGCGATCCCCCAGGAGCAGGCGGCGGGTCAACGGGAGCGTGCGGAGCCAGGCCTTGTGTCCCTCCGAGGTGTTCTGAAAGGTATAGCTATACGAAAGGCGGGCAAAATAGTTGTCGCGCGGATCGGTGTAGCCGCACTGGCAGTCTGCAAGGCCGCCCGCCAATGAGTTGTCGTAATTTCCCTGAATACATTCAACCCCACCTTGGCGCAGAAGCGGATAGACGCGATCCGGGTAAGGCCCGAAAGCGCCCAAATCTCCCAGACAATAGACTGCGTCCACGCTGCGCTCCTCGACATCCCGTAGCGCAACCTCCAGAGCTCGATAGTTGCTATAGATTCCACCGAAAAGCGCAATGCGGGTCATCGTTTTCCACTACCCTCGGGAGCAAGCTTCCGCGGCGCCGGGCCTTCGATTTGGGTACTCACGTTGCCACAAATTGAGCCGTATTGATAGCACGTGGCGCAGGCGTGATGGCGGAGCTCATAATGAGTGATCGCATCAGTCAGGCGCGAGCCCATCCGCGCATCCGGTAACCGGCGTGACCCTCGAAAACATTGAAGTCATCTACGCCGGCGGCGGGACGCCACAACGCGCCCACGCCGCGTGGGACGCGCCAGATCAAGTGCCAGAGGCAGCGGCGGAATATCCTGAATTCTCAATGTTCGGTGAGCTGCCCGCCTGGGGATTCTACACGCGCCACGCCCGCGAGATTGCATTTCACAACTGCCGGTTTACTCTCGAGCATCCGGACTATCGCCCCGCCATGGTATTTGATGATGTGGATGGGCTGCGCCTCGGCGGCGTGAATCTCGGGCGGCTGAGCGGCGAGCCTGTCATCGTCCTTGACCAGGTGAACGCAGCCTCGATTCACGGCGTGGAATACCCTCCTGGCGTTCCGGCGCGAGAGCGAATCCGGCGGCTGAATAGGAGCTCCTGAATCAGACCGTCATCGCCTGTTTGGCGAATATGGAAAACGATCACAAAAAGCAAATGTCCGCTGCGGCATAAAACCACGCCGGCGGGCGCCAGCCTGGAGAATTGACCCGCGAAGGAATAAGCCTTGAATGACGAAAAAATCGCTTCTGCTCCTGGTGGCGCTTCTCACTGGCGCTCTTGCTTCGAACGCCGCCATTACCGTCAATTCGAAAACCTCGATCTTGATTGATCCTCGTGAACCCACACCGATTCGACAAGCGGCCCGGGACCTCGCCTCTGACATGCAAAACGTCTTTGGCGCGCCTGTGCCGTTGGCCTCCCAACGTTCCGAATCGTCCGCCGCCACCATTTGCATCGCTTTCTCCCACAACCTGCCGAAGAGCGTCACGCGCCCGTCAGGCTGGGAAGTGCTGAACACGTCTTTTCTGGCACGGGGCAAAAAGGAGAATGCCTGATGAAACCATTCGGCCGCCGGCAGTTTTTGACATCCCTGACGGCTGGCGCCGTCGCCGCAAAGGCGTTTGCTGGCCGTATGTTTGGACAAATGGGAGGCGGCGGTGGGGCGCCGCACGATGCGAGCCCTGCCTATCGGGTTCAGTCTCCGAACCTTACCGTTGAACTGTCGGGCGACGGCAAGGTCATCGGCATCGTGATGGGAAAGAACCGAACCCGGTGGCGCATCGCAGGACAAACTTCGCTTGCAGGTTGTCACGTGGAGGGACTCGTGCAGGCAGAGGAGCGAAATGGCGGCGGTGTGCGCTTCACCAAGAAGTTGATGGGCGACATTGGCGGGAAGCAAAGGAATGTTACGCTTGTCGAGAGTTTCTTCCCTGCCAAGGACTCGGTGCGATGGGAAATCCATCTGGGAGGCCAAGATCCGATGTGGAGCACGCCGATCGAGACAGAGCTGGAATTTTCTCGTGTGCGCGGGAAAGAGTTTTGGACTCCATGGGGCAGCCCGCAGCCCGACCCCGCGTGGCTGAAATCGGCGCAGTGGCCCGAGGTGTTCGATGAGAGTCTAAGTAGGCTCGGCGCCAAGGAAGGACCTCGCTGGGATGACCCGCTCAGGCCGGGCGCCTTCGCCGACAGAACTCTGTATTACGGCGCTCCGTACTATCGATACGACCAGTCTAGAAGCTTTTGGTATATGCCGGTCTTCGGCGACATCTTTTGCATTCCCCTGGCGACCGTGATGGAAGAAAGAAGCGGTGCGGGAGTGACCCTCGCCCTGTCGCCGGAGGACTCGGTGCTCGACATGACCATGGAGACAACCGCAGCCGGCCGAGTGAAGTTCTCACGTTTATTCCGCCGCATCTCACAAGGGAAGCCGGTGGAGTATGCGATGGATTTAACGGCTCACGAGCCAACTTGGCGCGGCGGATTGCGCTGGATGACGGAGAGGTACCCTGAATTCTTCAATCCCCCGATACCAAGC
>JBOGJW010000117.1:0-4855 GCA_050745245.1 Terriglobia bacterium
GCGGGATAAACCCGCCGCTACGTTCGAGACCGAAAGGGAAGGGCATCCGAAAATTAAAATCGCTGCACCACTGAATTGTAGCAGCTTCGGGTATATCGAGTCTGTGTGAAAGCTGCGGTTTTCGCGCTGTAGCGGCGATGTCATCATCGCCGAAATGGTTGAAAGAAAAGATCGGCGGTGGGGACACCGCCGCTACAAGACCGGTTTTCACACAGACTCTGTGGACCCCATCATGTCCATTCGAAATTAAGGTATATTGAGCAATCAATTCTCCCGCAGAGGTGATGTTTGCCTGAAACGCCTGAAAAACTCTTCCTCATCGACACGATGTCGCTGGTCTTCCGCGCCTTTTTTGCGCCGATGCAGATGGCGCTGGCCTCGCCGTCCGGAATGCCGACGCAGGCCGTATTCATCTTCGTGCGCACGCTGCGCAAGCTGCTGCGGGAGCATCGGCCGGATTATCTGGCCGCGGCCTTCGACCTGGCTGCTCCCACTTTTCGCGACAAGCTCCTCGAAGAGTACAAGGCCAACCGGCAGCCCTTTCCCGAAGACCTGGATTTGCAGATGCCCTACGTCCGCCGCTTCTGCAGCGCTTTGGGCGCGGCGATTGTGGAGAGGGAGGGCTACGAGGCCGATGACATTATCGGCACGCTCGCCGGGCGCGCGTCCGCCGGGGGGCTGGAGGTCGTTATTGTCTCGGGAGATGAGGACCTCTTTCAACTCGTCAATCACAATGTATGCGTGCTGAAGCCGCCGCGCAGCGCCCGCGACCGTGAAGACGACCTGTTTTGCGACGCGGAAAAAGTGAAGGAGATCATCGGGGTCGAGCCAGGGCAGGTGGTGGACTGGCTGGCGCTCACCGGCGACCCCAGCGATAACATCCCGGGGGCGCGTCCGCTGCCCGGTCGCGAGCCTGCCGTTGAGCCGGGCGGCAAGAAGCGAAGCTATATCGGCCCCAAGGGCGCCACGGAGATCATCCGCAAATTCAAGACATTGGACGCGGCTCTCGATGCATGGCAGGACGCGCCTAAGCAGACCTACCGCGACGCGCTCCGCGATTTTCGCAACGAGGCCCTGCTCAGCCGTGAGCTCGCTACCATCCGCACGGACGTGCCGCTCGACGTTAGCCTGGAAGACCTCGCGCGCGGCCCGCTCAAGCTCGAGGAGCTGGTACCGCTCTGCCAGGAGCTGGGCTTTGCATCATTGCTGATGGAATTTCTGGACGAGGCAGGACCCGCTCCCGCGCAGGCGGGCGCGGCGGTCGAAGAACTTCAATCGCCGGAGGTGGCGGAGGAATGGCTGAGGGGGCTTTCTCCGGACACGCCCCTGGCGATCGTCCCGGCAATCGAGGGAGAAGAAGGCTTTTCCGCGCAGCTTACCGGCATCGGCCTGGCCGGCGTCTCTCGCCTGGCGTCGATGCCGCTCGGCGCGGGCGCAGAGCGCGAAAGAATGCTTGCGGCGCTGCGGCCTGCGCTCGCCGGCGGGAATAGAATTATCACGCACAATGCGAAGCTCTTTCACTTGCTGTTGAAGAACGAAGGACTCGATGAGCCCCGCATCGCGGACGACACGCTGCTCTATTCTTTTCTCCTCGATCCGCTCGCATCGGCGCATTCGCTCGATCACGCCCTGCTGCGACAGCAAGGCAGGCGCCCTGGCGCATCAGTGGCCGAAGCGGCGGGTGCAGCTCGCGAGCTGGCCGAAGCGCTTCGTCCGGAGATCGCCCGCAAGGGCCTCGAATCCCTTTACCGAGACGTGGAGCTTCCGCTCGCTCCCGTGCTGGCGGATGTTGAGCGCGCCGGCATCAGAATCGATCCGGCGATTCTCCGCGGGATGTCGAGCGAGTTTGAACGGAACCTCACGCAGCTTACCACCGAGATTTACCAGGCGGCGGGTCACACGTTTGACCTCAACTCGCCGCGGCAGCTCGGCGAAGTGTTATTTGAAAGGCTACGGCTTCCCGGCGGCAAGAGGCTGCGGAAGAGCGGTCAGTACTCGACGGACGCTTCAGTGCTCGAAGCGCTCGCCGAGCAGCACGAGCTGCCCCGGAAAATCCTGGAATATCGGACGCGAGCCAAGCTGAAATCAACCTATGTGGACGCCCTGCCGCGCTACATTCATGCCGAAACCGGGCGCTTGCACTCGAGCTTCAATTCGGCGGGGTCGCGCACCGGACGGCTTTCTTCGTCGAACCCGAACTTGCAGAACATTCCCGTGGGAGATGAATTCGGGCTGCTCATCCGCTCGGCCTTTGTCGCCGCGCCCGGATGGAACCTGATCACTGCGGACTACTCGCAGATCGAGCTGCGCGTGCTGGCGCATATGTCGGAAGACGCGCTGCTGATTGAATCGTTTTCGCGCGATGAGGACATTCATTCGCGGACGGCTCACGAGCTTTTCGGCGTGCCGCCCGCGCTCCAGACGCACGAGCACCGGAGAATGGCGAAGGCAATCAACTACGGCGTGATCTACGGTCTTAGCGCGTTTGGACTCGCCGAGCGCACCGGCGCCAGCCAGAGCGAAGCGCAGCACTACATTGACGAGTACTTCCGCCGGTATCATCGCGTGCACGACTTTATTCAGGGCTGCGTGGAGCAGGCGCGTGAGACTGGCGAGGTGCGCACGCTTTTCGGGCGCCTGCGGCCCATCCCCGAGATTCGCAGCCGCGACGCCGTGGCCCGCAATCGCGCCGGGCGCGAAGCCATGAACACGCCCCTGCAAGGCACGGCGGCGGACCTGATGAAGCTGGCGATGATTAAGGTCCACGGGCGGCTGCACCGGGAAAATATGCAGACGCGGATCATCCTGACGGTTCATGACGAGCTGGTGCTGGAAGCGCCCGAGGCCGAGGTTGAGACGGCGCGGGAGATTGTCCGCAAGGAGATGGAAGGCGTGCATCCGCTGCGCGTTCCGCTGCGCGTGGAAGCCGGCGTGGGCGGGAACTGGCGGGATGCGAAGTAGCGGATGAAAAAGCTAATGCACCTCTGGTCCCAGCCTGTTGATCCTCTCCATCACCTCCCGCTCTCCGCGCTGGCCGCCGCGGCGCCGCTCGTGCTCCTGCTGATCCTGATGGGAGGGCTGAGAAAATCGAGCTATTTTTCAGCGGCGTGGGCGCTGATCGCCAGTCTCGCGATCGCGGTGGGGGTGTGGGGAATGCCGGTGCGGCTGGCCGTGGTCAGCGCGATTTACGGCGCCGTCTACGCGCTGTGGCCGATCATGTGGATCGTCTTCGCGGCGCTCTGGCTCTACAATCTCACCGTCGATACCGGAAAATTCGAGTTGCTGCGCCGCTGGATGGCCGAGCACGCCTCCGGGGACCTGCGCGTTCAGGCGATCCTGGTGGCGTTCTGCTTCGGCGCGCTGCTGGAAGGCACGGCGGGGTTTGGAACGCCCGTAGCCGTCACTGCTTTTCTGCTTGTCGGCCTGGGTTTCGCCGCCAGCCAGGCCGTCACGGTGGCGCTGATTGCCAACACGGCGCCGGTGGCGTTCGGCGCGCTCGGCATTCCCATCGTGGCGCTCGCCGGAGTCACGGGGCTTCCGCAAATGAAACTCTCCGCGATGGTGGGGCGCCAGCTTCCCCTGCTCTCGCTTTTTATTCCCGCCTACCTGGTGCTGGTGATTGCGGGACGTAAAGGACTGAGGGCGGCGTGGCCCGTGGCCGCCGCGGGCGGCGGAAGCTTCGCGCTCGCGCAGTTCGCCGTCTCGAACACCTGGGGGCCATACGCCGCCGATATCATCGCTTCGCTGGTTTCAATCGTGGCGGTGGTGATTCTGCTGCGCTTCTGGAAGCCGCGCGATGTGCGCCTGGGAAAATCCTTTCCGGCCTCAGTGCATGATTTGAGCTGGCGTGATGGTGTGAACGCCTGGGCGCCCTGGGCGTTGCTGGCCGGGGTGATGATTGTCTGGTCGCTTCTGAAGCTGTTTCAGGCGGCACGCATCCCGGTGGCTGTTCCGTGGCTGCACAACGCGATCTTCATCACGCTGTACCACAAGCCGTACGCGGCGGTCTACAATTTCGAGCCGCTCGGAGCGGGAACGGCTGCGCTGGTCGCGACTTTGATCACCGCCGCGGTGCTCGCCGCCTCGCCGCGCGTCCTCAGGAAAGCCGGGTGGACTACGCTGAAGCAACTGGCGCTGCCCGGCGTTACGGTCTGCCTGATCGTCGCCCTCGCGTACCTTTACAACTATTCGGGGATGGCCTTTTCGCTGGGCGCGGCGCTGGCCGCGCTGGGCGGCGCATTCCCGCTCTTCAGCGGATTCCTAGGCTGGGTTGCCTGCTTCATGAGCGGCAGCGACACCGCCAGCAACATTCTGTTCGGTAACCTCCAGGTTGCCGCCGCGCACCAGATCGGCGTAAACCCGGTTCTGCTCGCCGCCACCAATTCGTCCGGCGCGGTGACCGGCAAAATGATTTCGCCGCAGAACATCGCCGTGGGCGTCACCACCGTGGGCATGGTGGGACAGGAAGGAGAAGTGCTCCGCTCGACCTTTTGGCACAGCATCCTGTTCGCGTTCGCGATCAGCCTTCTCGCCTTCGCGCAGGCTTACGGGTTGAAATGGATGGTGCCATGAGAAATCGCCGGTCGCTGTCATCCTGGGCGCGTTCGCTCCTCTTCGGGCGGTCGTGAGCGAAGACGCCATGAGCCTCCGGCTCACCGCTTTGCATGAAAATAAACCAATCGACTTAAGCCATTTATTTTCAATGAGCGGATCGGCTATTTTCACGGCAGCGAAGGAGCTCAGGCCAGGCTCCTGAAGTGTCTGTTTTTCACTTTGGCTTGCCGAAGCGGGTTCCGAGGCTCGGCGAACAGCGCCGAGCCTCGGGATAACGGGACGATGGCGCCCGGCGATGGGC
>JBOGJW010000118.1:0-5184 GCA_050745245.1 Terriglobia bacterium
CGGAGCATCGTTCAGGTCCACGGTGATCACGTCGCGTCCGCGCAGCGTCTCAATGTCGGCGGCGTTCTCCTGGGCGTTGTACCAGTGCCAGCTATCGAGCTGGATACCGAGATTGTCCATGCCGATCGCCACCTCAAGCTCCTTCATCTCGGACATGGTGTGAATAAACGGCTGGCTCTCGCTCCGCCATAGCGTGCGCGTGGCGACGTACTCCAGGCCCAGGCGCTGGCCATAATCCGCCAGTACCTTGGCGCATTCGCGCAGCCGGCAGGCGTGCTGCCGGAAATTCTGGAGATACGTGAGCGAATTGCTGCAGGGCAGCACGTAAGTGTTCATGCGATCCACTCGCGCGCGGCGAAGCGTTTTTGCAACCTCGGGCAGCCGCTTCAGCCCGTCGTTGAATGTGACCTCGTCCCTGCGAAAATTCACCGGGAATGCGCCCGACGCGAGCTTCAGGTTCTTCGCCCTAAGCCCGTCCAGCAGGCGCTGCATTTCCGAGTCGGAAAGGCTCGCGAACAGCTTCTCATCCGGATCAATTCCCTCAAAGCCGTATCGCTGCGCAAGGTCGACCGACTGCTGGAACGTGCCCCCGAATCCCAGCCGGCCAAGGCTCAGGTTCTTGAAGAACCTGCGCCGGGCCGGCGGCAGCGCCTCGGCAGTCCCGCCAAAGAGCGCGCCGGGGGCGGCCACGGAGCCCATCGCGGCGCCGGCGCGGGCAATGAAATCCCGCCGAGTGAATTCGCTCACTGTATCCTCCTTGGATCGGCTGTCACCTTGCGGCACAGGCGCACGAGCCGGCGGTAGGGAATTGGCTGGCCCGGACTGAGCATCAGCAGGTCGCCTTCGCGAAAGCTGCTGTAATACCAGCGCGCGAGCAGGCTCAGCGGCTCCCAGGGAAGCGCACGCTCGCCTGCGTGGTCCGGGCTCGCAGCGCCGCCGCTCCCGAGAAGCGGAGCGAGCAGCGACTGAAGGCGCTGGTCGAGTGGTAACGGCTGGGGAACGTTCTCCTCGAGAGCCAGCGTTGCCGGCCCGGCGAGCTCGCCTCCCGAAAACGTGAAGAACACAGCCCTGTTTTCCTTCGCTCCGGGCAGAACCACGATGGCGTCGAGGTTCGAAATTTCGCGCGCCAGCGGCGCCCTGAGCCGCAGCACGTCCTGCACTTTTTCGAGCCTGGCATGAGCCCGGCCCGCGCGCTCGAACTCCAGGTTTTCGGACGCCGCGCAGCGCTCGGCCTCGAGCTGGCGGACGAGCGTTGCGCCCGCCGAGCTTAGGAACTCCGCGACGCGGCTCACTTCCTGCCGGTATTCTTCGTCCGTGCAGCCCTGGTAGCACGGAGCGAGGCACATCCGCATTTGAGAATAGACGCAGCCCGGATGCGAGGGATCGGGCGCGAGGTCCGGGAGGCAGCGCCGTATCTTGAAGAAGTCCAGGAAGCCCGCCGCGAAGCGCTCCGCCGCCGCGCGCGATGGGAACGGGCCGTAATAGAGCGAGCCGTCCCGCACGAGCCGCTGCGTGGGATAGCAGCGCGGAAACCGGTTGGCGAGGTTGATCTTCAGCAGCGCCGGGGGCTTGAGCCGGAGACGCTTCCTGAACTGGCGCGGATAGTGGAACCGGTTCAGCAAAAACAGCAGCCATTGCGCTTCGAAATTTGAGCCGGCGAGCTGAAATTCCACGCGCGTGGTTATCGCGCGCAAGTTTAGCCGCCGCGTGGCCGCCGGCTCGCAGCCGAGCAGCCGGCCGAGGCGCCGCCGCAGGTTCTTGGAATGGCTGAGATAGGGCGGGGCCGCTGCAGCCGGGAAAAGGGCAAAAACCGCGGGCGCGGCGGGAATAACTTCGAAATTCGTTTCACAGCCCGGATCAAACGGAATGGAAAACTCCAGACGCATCTGCAAAGCAAACCAGAAACTAGAAACCAGAAGTCAGAAATCAGAAACTACAAACCAGAGGCCACAATTCACAACACTGCTTCCTGCCTTCTGCTTTCCACTTTGTGCCTGCTACCTACTGCCTACTGATTTCTGATTTCTGACTTCTGACTTGTTCTATGGCTGCCCTGTGTGGAAGCGCCAGCCGGCCTGCTTGATGGCTTTACGGTAATCATCGGAGCGCATCTCCACCACCTTGCACATCTCGTAGAGCCGGGAGCGCAGGGTTACGCCGTACTGATTGAGCGATTTTTCCGTGTCGGGTACCGCCTCGCCCGAGGGCTGCGCGACCTCGCGCTGCGATGCGGCTTGCCCGAACGGAAGCGTGGAGGTAATCAACGTCACCTTCTTCTGGTTATAGCGCGCGTTGATGATATAAGCCAGCGTGTCCTTTACCCAGTCGCTGGGATTCAGCGCGGCAAGCTCATCGAGCAGCAGCACCTCGGCATCCAGCACCGGCTGGAGCACGCGCAGCTCAGAGGTCTGCGAGACGGGGTTGTAGCTATCCTGGATCTCCTTCAGCAGGTCGCGAAAGTCGTAGAACAGACAGGGCACGCCCTTGCGCACCATAAGCTCATGAATAACAGATACGGCGAGGTGCGTCTTGCCGACACCAGTGGGTCCTATAAAAAGCAGGCCAAAATCGGCGGGGTACTCCTCGACGAACTTCTGCGCGTACATCTTGGCGATTTCGAGATAGCGGTTGGCGGCGCCGCTTTGCGGGTCCTTGCGGATATCGAAGTTCTCGAAGGCGCAGTGCTCATAGCGCCGCGGGATGCGCGACTGCTGAAGCAGTTGCTCCGAGCGCCGCGCCTCCGCGCAATCGCAGCGCACCACGCGGCGCACGCCCTGCGATTCCACCGGCTTCCATCCCGTGCCCTCACACAGCGGACATTGGTTCTTCGCCATTTTCTTGGCAGCGCCGCTACAGCAGGCGCGGGCATTCTGCCCCCCGCGCGTCGATCATCAGCAGCGGTAGCGCGGACCTGCATCTTTCAGGTCCGCGGCTTTTAGCAAGCTTTTTGGATGCTCGCGGGCCACCGCCACCGTGTCACCCCCGCGAAAGCGGGGGTCCATTGATAAAATGGATTCCCGCTTTCGCGGGAATGACTGTAAATGACGTTTGGTTGCGGCTCTGCCGCGCTGCGCTACCCTGCTCTTCCCGCCATGCCATTGCCGATGGCTACTCGCATGGCAGGTTTGCCTTCACCGTTGTGCCCCCCTTCCCGGATTGGATCTCCAGTCGCCCGCCAACCTCTTGCACCCGCTCCGCCATGCCCATCAGCCCCACTCCTGAGCGGGCGCCCGGCTTGCCGTCGATATCCAGGACGCCGCGGGGTATTCCCCGGCCCGAATCTCTGATCTCAACCGTCACCACGCCATTGGTTCGCGCAACGCAGAGCCGGGCGGAGCTGCTGCCCGAGTGCCGGTGAATATTCGACAGCGATTCCTGCACCACCCGGAAAAGCGCCGTCGCCACCCGGGGAGGTGGATTTTCAACCCCGGCCTGCAGGTGAATCTCTACGGGAACGCCGCTGCGCTCGGCAAACCCTTCCACGTACCACCGCAGCGCGGTGCCAAGATCGCGCCCGGGGGTTACCGGCGAGTGCATCAGGTAGGAGAGCGTGCGAACCTCTCGAGCGCACCGCTTGGCCAGAGCGGAGGCGCGATTCAGAGTCTCGCGCGAGTCCGCGTCGAGGCTGGGGGCCGACTTGCCGAGCTGCGAGATCGCCAGCATCAGGTCTACCAGGTTTGAAGCGGTCGTGTCGTGCAGCTCGCGAGCCAGCCGCTGGCGCTCCTCTTGCTGCACTTTCCAGAAGCGGTCGGAAAGCTCGCGCAATGAATCCTTAGCCCGCTTGAGCGCCGTCACATCTTCAATCGCCAGCAGGATCATCGCCTCGCCAGCGCTCTCGATCCGCCGCGCGTTCAGCCGCATCTCGCGCCGTCCGATGTGAGGAAACTCGTGGTCCACATCGAAGTTGTGAACAACACGGCGTAAGGGCAGAACTTTATCCAGCAGCGAATGCAGCCGCGGGATATCCCACTGCCGGTCGCCGAGATCGTATAGGTGGCAGCCCTCCGTCTCCTGCGGAGAAACCCTGAAGGTTTCGTAGAACGTGCGGTTGGCGGATTTCACGCGCAATTGCGCGTCGAGCAGCAGCAGGGACTCGCGCGCGGTATCGACGATCGCTTGTGAGAAGGCTGTGGCGTCCTGCAGGCTCAGCTTGAGCGCGGTGATGTCGGTCCAGGTGATTACCGCTCCGCCGAGCTGGTGGCTGCCCATCTTGCAGGGACGAATCTGCATGGCGTACCAGCGGCCGGCGCGATCCTGCACTTCCCGCTCTCGCGGCGAGAGATTTTTCTTCACTTCGGCGATCCATTCCTCCAGTTGAGGGAAGGTGAAGTTGGGCGTCAGCGCGCTCACCGGGCGGCCCACGTCGCTGGGAGCGAGATTGAGGAGCGCCGCCGCGCGCCGTGTGAAGCGGCCCACGCGCAGGTTTTCGTCCAGCAGGAGAAGCGGCAGAGCCACGCTCTCAAGCAGGCTCTCAAATTCAGTGGTGAGTGCAATCAGGCCGCTCGAGTGCGCCATCGCTCCGGCAACGTGAATCAGCAGATCGCCGTAAAGCGCCTCGAGCTCATCACGGTCGCGGCACACGCGCTGCAAATACGCTTCGAGCGAGCGTACTCGGCGCAGCGCCATGCGCCGGCGGATACGGCGTTTCAGCGGGGCGGGCTTGTAGCAGGTGAAATCGGCGTTAAATGCCTTTCGCAATAAGGCGAGAAGCTTGGCGAAAGTCTTTTCGCGCCCGGCGAGCGATGCCACGCTACGTTGTTTCGTCGGCAACTCCCTATGCGCGGCGGTCTTGGCGGAAGGGCTGCCGGATCCCATTCTCTCGCGGTGAGCCCGGACCGAAGGCTCGCCTCCCTTCTAATAACTATTATTCTGTTCTTCAAAAAATCAAATTACAAGGTAAGTAATAATCTTGCAACGCAAGTGCATTGTAGCTCCGGTGTCCCCAGCGGCGATTTGCGGCGATGAGTGAACGCGCGACGGGTGAACAAGGCCCCGTGAGGGACCTGTCTGTGAATAGCCGTAGGTGGTAGCGCAGCGCAGCCTGATGGCCGCAACCAACCACCATCTTCTGTCATTCCCGCGAAAGCGGGAATCCATTTCATTAATGGACCCCCGCTTTCGCGGAGGTGACATCGACACAGGCATCCAAATGTTTGCTAAAAAAACAAGAATATACGGTCTTGC
>JBOGJW010000119.1:0-3206 GCA_050745245.1 Terriglobia bacterium
GTCGCCCAGCCTGCATTCCGACGCTTCATCGAAGGGATTGAGCGCGACAGCCTTTTTGTACTCGCTCTCGGCCTCATCCCGGGGGGCGCCCGAAGCGTTCAGCACCTCGGCCAGCTCGTAATGAGGCCCGGGAAGCCGCGCGTCGATCTTGATTGCAACCCGAAAATTCTGGATGGCCTCCTCGGGGTGCCCGTGCTTCGCCAGCTCGAGGCCGATCAATTCGTGCATGTAGGCGGATTTCGGCGCGACCAGCATCAGGCTGAGTATGGATTGCTCCGTAAGTTCTGAGTAGATTCGATAGGCGCTGTAGAGAATAGCATCGTTGGTGGGTTCCATCTTCCGCAGAGCGGCGACGATCGTCGCGGCTTTGTCCAGATCGCCCGTTTGCGAGTCAAGGTCGATGATTTCCATGCCGGTTTCAATGCGAACCTTCTCGTCCCGCACCTTTGGAAAGGACTCCTCCAAGTCGGCGCGGGCGTTCTCAAAGTCGCCGGTCCGCTTTTCCGCGATGCCCAAGAGCGCCCGAATCTTCCACAACCCGGACTGCAATTTCAGCGCTGCCCGGAATTGCGGAATTGCTTCCGCGTATTTCCCCTGGAAAAACAGAAGCACCCCCAGGTTCCCGCGCGCGTCCACGTTTTGCGGATCGAGCGCCACAATCGCGGCAAATTCGGACGCCGCAGGGCCGAGCTTCTACTCCTGCAGGTCTTTCTGCGCCTGGCGGGCGTGGTATTCGAGCTGTTGCTGGCGGTTGGGAGCCGTCTGGCTGAAATACGGGCGGTCAACAGCGAAGAGCACCGCTAAAAGCAAAATCGCAGCTTCTCGTTTCCTCATGTCATCGGTATATGGAGCGGGATCGTTTCTCCGCGCCGTTTATCGGGGCACGGCCTCAGAATGTGCATCAATTTACCTTCTGCGCAGGCACTCGTCAAGGAGACGGTGACACCGGATCTGACACAGGCGCCCTCAGTGATGCGTGCCGGAAAATCCTCTTGGCCGGCGTGATGTTCCGAAATCAGAATGAAAGGCCGGCGGCAAGCTGAACGCGCGAGGCGCAGATCAAATTCCGTATCGGGGCGCAAGCTCACGCCAATCCTGTTCAAAACCTGGCACTTTCTTCAGCGCCTCGATCACGGAACCCACTGGCAGGCCCACGACGTTGGGAATAGATCCATTGACACGCGTGACGAAGCTTGACGCGGCGCCCTGTATGGCGTAAGCGCCTGCCTTATCGAGCGGCTCGCCCGACGCCACATAGCGCTCAATCTCTTCCTGAGTGAGAGGCCGAAAGGTGACGGCGGTGGATTCGTGCCTCAGCGCCTCCACTTTTTCGCTCGTCTGAACAATGCAAAAGCCGGTGAGCACTCGATGCGTAGCGCCCGAGAGCAGGCGCAGCATTTGGATGGCATCCGCGGCGTTCGCTGGCTTGCCGAACACGCGCCCGGCGATTGCGACCGCCGTATCGGCGCCCAGCACCAGCGATCCAGGCGGAGCGAAGCGACTCACGCGCAGCGCTTTTTCGCGGGCCAGCCTGCAAACGTATTCTTCAGCCGATTCGCCCGCCAGCCGGGTTTCATCCAAATCCGCGGCCCGGATAGTGAAGTCAACCCCCGCGTTTTTCAGCAATTCAGCGCGGCGGGGTGAACGTGAAGCGAGGATCAGCGGCGTCATACATTATATTATCCCATCTTATCGCCGTCGCCGGATGTGTGCTACACTGGCTTGCCGCATCGCACTTCATTCCCGTTTTCGTGAGCCGGCTATGGAAGAAATTGCGCGAATTCTGCCGAAGATTTTAAAGAAGGGACCGCTGGCGCGCAGGCAGCCTGTCCTGGAGTTGCTCGTGGCGTTGTGGCCGCGCGTGGCGGGCAAATTCATCGCGCAACACTCGCTGCCTGTGACTTTCCAGGAAGGAACTCTTGCCCTGGCGGTGGAGTCCCCGATTTGGGCTGCGCAGCTCCGGCAGATGTCGGAACCGCTGCGCGCGCACATCAACAATTTCCTCGGAGCCTCGCTGGTAAAGAAGCTTTCCGTGAAGCAGCAGACCTCGCTGACTCTTTCGAGCGCGCCAGAGACGATGCTGGCCGTTGAGTCTGCGCCCTCGCCCGTCCCCGTGCCATGGAACGAGGAGGAAGTGCGTCTCGATCCGGAGCTTGCGCGGACCGTCGAGCTCTCGTTCGCGAAATATTTCTCGCGCCGGCACAGGAGCCTCAATTGACCGCGCTGAGCGAAGACGAGGTCCGGCACGTCGCGGAACTGGCGCACCTGGAACTTTCCCCCGAAGAGTTGAAGAAGTTCCGGCCGCAGCTCGCCGCCATTCTGGAGTACGTGCAGAACCTGAACGCGCTCGACACGGGCCGCGTCGAGCCTATGGCGCAGGTGACCGGCCCGGGATCTTCCCAAACCTCTTTTCGCGAGGATGCGGTCCGCGCCTCGCTTCCGCAGCAGGTCGCGCTCCAGAACGCTCCCGAGCCGGACCCGGGATATTTCAAGGTTCCCAGCGTGATCGAGCGAGAATAGCGCCGACGCGTTGGCGAAATACATTGCCGGGCGGTCATCCCGCGATTTCCTCCATGGATCTTACCGCACTGCGCATAGACCAAATCCGAGACGCGCTGGCCAGCAAACAGCTTTCCGCAGTGGAAATCTGCCGGGCGCATCTCGATCGCATCGAAGAGAAGGACCCTGAGGTGCGCGCCTACCTCACGCTCAGCGAGGAACGCGCGTTCACCCAGGCGAAGAAAATCGACGCGCTCATCGCCGCCCGCCAGCCGCTCCCCGTCCTGGCCGGTGTCCCGGTGGCGGTGAAGGACGCAATCCTCACGCGCGATGTGCGCACGACCTGCGCTTCGAAGATGCTCGAAAATTATATCCCTCCCTACGACGCCACCGCCGTCGAGCGTCTCGAGCGCGCCGGCGCCGTCATCCTTGGCAAAACCAACTGCGACGAATTCGCCATGGGCAGCTCCAACGAAAATTCCGCGTATGCCCCCGTCCGCAATCCTGTCGCGACAGACCGTGTTCCCGGCGGCTCGAGCGGCGGCTCCGCTGCCGCAGTCGCGGCCCATCTCGCGGTGGCCTCTCTCGGCACGGACACCGGCGGATCCATTCGCCAGCCCGGCTCCTTTTGTGGCATCCCAGGATTGATGCCCACCTATGGCCGCGTTTCGCGTTACGGCCTCGTGGCTTTCGCCTCGTCCCTCGAT
>JBOGJW010000120.1:0-4465 GCA_050745245.1 Terriglobia bacterium
CCCCCGTATTTCACTCAGCGTCAGCAAATGCTGGGATTCTTCGCTCGGTCGCCGCGGCGACCTCACTAAGAATGGCAGCGCCGTTATCGCGGCCGCAACGCGCGCTGCGCCGCCCCGGGATGTACTAAATGTCTACAAACACCTGGGCGCGCCATCCGCAGTCCGTCTTCTCGATGGCGAGCTGGTGATACGTAATCGCCTTGACGAGGCTCTTGAGCTGGTGCCGCGCCGGATCGTACTTTTCACCTCGGGCGAGCGCGTGGAAAGCGACATCGCTCATCTCCTCAATTTCGAATTTCGCGAAAAGCCAGCCCTCCGCGTCCTCAAGGTAGAGAACCTCGCTGAGCCAGTTGAAGAGCAGGCTCTCGCGGTCGCGGCCTTCCGCGCGGGCGGTGACCGACTCGCGCAGGACAATCATTTCCAGGTCAACTCGAATGGAAGTAAGCGCGCGCGCGGCGTTCGCGAAGGTTTCCGCAACGCTGGCGCCATAGGCTTCGAAGCCCACGTCGGCGGGATGCTCGAGGATGCGAAACATTTCGGAAGCCATAGGCAGTGGTAGCCACGGCGAATTTGTTTTTTGAATTCGTCGAGTGATCTTTTCGTATTTTGGGAACAAGCCCACGGCGAGGGAGAATGCTCGCCGTGGCTACCGCTGAAGCCATCGCGCCAGATTCTTGAAAATTTCGAGGCCATCCTGCGAGTAGTGTACGGGCAGCGACGCACGCTCGGGATGAGGCATCAGGCCGAGGGCAATTCCCGTTTCATCGATTACCCCGGCCGTGGCATTCGGCGCGCCGCTGGGGTTTTCAGGGTAGCTGTTCGCGGGCGCGCCGGAGGCATCGGCGTACCGGAGCACGGTCCGCGAAGCGGCGTCGCCACAAAACAGCGCGCGTCCTTCGGCGTGCGCTGAGGGCATCCGCAGAATCCTGCCCGCGAGGCCCCGCGTCCACGGCGACTCAGGGCCGCACACGAGCAAGCGAACCATGCGATCCTCGAAGCGCGCGGACTCGTTTTCGAGCAGCGCCATGGCGCGCTGGCCAGATCGCCCGCCGGGCAAAATCCCCGCTTCAGCGAGCACCTGAAAGCCGTTGCAGATGCCCAGCATCGGTTTGCCCGCTGCCAGAAACTTCGCCAGTTGATCGCCCAGGCGCGCGCCCAGCATCGCAGCGAAAATGCGGCCGGCGCCCAAGTGATCTCCGTACGAAAACCCGCCGGGAATCACAAGCGCCTGATAGCGGGTGAGCCGATCCACGCCGTCGAGAAGATCGTGCAGCAGTACGACGGAACTCTCGACGCCCGCTGCATCGAGCGCGGCGGCCGTCTCCTCGTGGCAGTTCGTGCCGGGCGCGTACAATATCGCTGCAGCCGCTTTGCTCATCCCAGCGCCTCACGAAATGGCGCGCTCCATGCTTCCGCGAGACGCGAGACCTCATCCTCCCAGAAGACTTCCCCGCCCCGCGAAAGCGAGACGATGGGATCGCTTGTGACCTCGCCAATCACAGCGTGCGGAACTTCGCGGAAGAATTCTTCTATGTCCAGTTCCGGCGACACCTCGAGCAGAACGGAGCCGATGAACTCGCCAAAAATAACTTCGTCCCGGCGCAGAGCCGGTTTGTCGGCGATGCCGTCCAAATCCAGCCGCACTCCCAGTCCCGATCCGAAGGCAGCTTCAAAGAGACGAAGGAGCATCCCGCCCTCGCCAATTGCGGCGGCCGAATGATATCCGCCCCGCTCGTGCAGGCGCAGCGCGGCATCCCAAACCGCGCGGATCGCCCGCGCATCGCCCGGTTCATGCAGCCGGTCGCCGCGCTGGCCGGCCGTGTCCGCGTATACGCTGCCGCCAAGCGCGTTCGCGTCGATCCGGCCCACGAGCACGATTTTGTTTCCCGGCCTCTTGAATTCTTTCGTCACAATTCGCTTCACACCTGGAATTCGCCCGACCGCCGCGACGACAAACGTCGGCGGCACGTCGATTTTCTTTCCGGCGGAGTCAAACGTGCCGGAGCTCGAATCCTTGCCAGAAATAAACGGGACGCCGAGCTCTACGGAAAGATCGGCAATGGCGCCGACCATGCGCTGCAGGTCCCAGGCTACCTCCGGCCGAATGCGCGGAGTATAAAAATTGTCGCAAAGCGCCATCTCGCGGTAGCTGGCGCCCGCTGCAACGGCCTTAGTGATAGCCTCAATCGTCATGAGCCGCGCCATGCCGGCCGGATCGATATCGCCGTAGAACGGGTTGAAGGCGAGCGTGGTGATTACACCATAGCTCTTGCCGCGCCGCGGGGCGGAAACATAAATCCCGCTGGGCATACGGTTATTTTTGCCGCCGTTTGCTCCGACGACGGTGCGGCCCTGCACGGTGGAATCGAATTGCGATCCGGCGGCGCTCTGATCTGCGCAATGGTAATGCGCGAGCACGCGCCGGATGGCCTCGGACCACTGCTCCGGCGTGCCGGGCTCGCGGATGCTGAGCGGCGCGAGCGCGCGGCCCATCGCGGCCGCGGCTACAGGGTCGATGGGGCAGGATTTCCAAAGGAAGCTCATCTCGAGATCAGCAACGGTCTCGCCCCGCCATGTCGCTCCGAGCCGCTCCGAATCGGTGAAGCGGCCGATGACGGCGTGGCCAACCTCGTGCCGGCGGAGCAGCGCCTGCGCCTCGGCTAATTTCTCGGGCGGAACTGCGAGCAGCATCCGCTCCTGTGACTCCGAGAGCAGGATCTCCCACGCCGTCAGGCTCTGATCCTTGAGCGGCACGGCATCGAGGTCGAGCGCCACACCTGTGCCCGCGCCCATCTCGCCAGCCGCGCAGGAGATGCCTCCCGCGCCGAGGTCGGTGATCGAGCGAATGCAGCCGGCATCGCGCAATTCCGGAATCGCGGTAGTGAAGCGGCGCTCGATAATAGGATGGCCGATCTGCACGGCGGCGAATTCTTTTTCCAGCGTCTCCCGCGTCATGCTGGTTGAGCTTGCCGTGGCGCCGTGAATCCCGTCGCGGCCAGTTTCTCCGCCAATCAGCAGAGCCACATCGCCGGGCCGCGGCGCTTCCTTTTGCGCATACTGCGCGGGGATCAGCCCCAGCGAGTGACCCAGCGCAAGACATTTTGCGTAGCCGGGATGGCGGCGGTAAACCGCGTGCATCATCGGAACGCCCATCGGGTTCATGTAATAGGCCGTGGCGCGAACGGATTCGGAGAGGATGAGCTGTGGGTGGAGCGCTCCGGCGGGAACTTCATTTTCGGCGAGGGCAGGATCGAGCGTGCCCATCACGGTAGTGCCGCCGATCGGGTAGGCGCCCTTGCCGAATCCAAGCGTGTCGCGAATCACTCCGCCGTGCTTGGTGGCGACGCCGCCGAAGGGCGCAATCGAGCTCGGAAAGTTGTGGGTCTCGCCCTTGATCGTGACGACCCAGCCATCATAAAATTCGATGCCCCCGGCGTTGTCCTCGAAGGCGGAAACGACGAGCGGATGATTAATGCGCTCCGTCGCCGCGCGGAGCTGCCTCAGCAGCCCCAGGCCTTTCCAGGTAGTGTGGTAGCAATGGTCGCTCCAGCTCTGCACGAGGATTTCGATCTCCGCGTCAGTGTGCGGGCGGCCCTGCCGAGCCTCGTGCGCCTGGATCACTTTCATCTGTGAAAGCGGAGCGTACCACGAGCGGGCGGCGGCGAGCGCCAGCAGCTCATCGTCGCTAAGGCCGGCGAGCTTCACCGGTTGCACGCGCTCCGGCGTGCCCGTCGGGCGCAGTGATGCAAACACCTCGCCCGGCTCACGAATGCGCTCTACCACTTTGTTGAAAAGAAAACGGCCGGCTAGCCGCCGCGCCTCGCGTTCGCCGATCCCGGTGAATTGATAACGCCAGCTCAGGCGGACAAAATTGAGCCCGGCCTCGCCGAGGGCGCGCGCACCTTCCAGAATCGAAGGCGTTTCGGGATCTGTGACGGCGGGGCGGTAGGCGATCTCCAGGATCGGGCCGTGCGCCGGGTCAAGGCGCGAGTGCGAGGAGGCCGTCTGGTAAACAGGATTCGCAAAGACCGGCAGCAGCTTCTCTGCGCAAACGTCGCCCTCGAGCCAGTAGACGCACTCGATGGTGACGTTCTTCAGGTTCGAGGCGCCGTGGTGGCGGAAAATTGAGAGCCATTTCCTTGCTTCCGCATCGTCAGCGGCGAGGGTATAGATGCTTTGGATTGGCATGCGGCTGGCTGACACTTCGAAATTTCGCGATGAGTCTTTGTGCGTGCACTGGAGTTCCGAATTTATTTTACGTCAAATTCGGACGCCGTCGTCGTTCAGAGGCGGTAGCGCGGACCTGCGTTTTTCTGATTCCGCGGCCTGTACGAAAATCCGCGGACGTCAAAGGCGGAGGTCTGCAGTGCAATACCGTAAATTCTTGTTTTTTAGCAAATATTTTGGGTGCTCGCGGCCCGCCGTCACCCCCGCGAAAGCGGGGGTCCATTAATGAAATGGATTC